>JAUWOM010000084.1 GCA_030612085.1 Actinomycetes bacterium | reverse complement strand
AGAATTAATCCATTGATTCAGCATCAAATTCAGTTTTCAATAACTCAACAACCTCATCTTCACTTATCTTTTCTTCCTTTACAACCTTTTTTTTGGGTGTGATTTCTTCTTTCTCTTCCTCTCTAATAGTAAGATGAATGTTTACCTTTCTGTCTAATATTTTTGACAAGGTGTCTTGAATCTTTTTAAAATGATCCTCCCTTTCTAATATCTCCATTTGGAACCTTGCTTCTGGTTCAAACTGAATTTCTATTAAATTATCTGTTACTTTAACTGGCATTGCATAAAGTAAAAATGCATGTATAGGTTTACTTTTTTCTTTTAATTCATCAAGAACTAGGGGCCACATCTTCTGTATATGTTCAAAATTAAAATCAGCTACTTTCTTTTTTGCTTTTTTCCCTATTTTAACTTTCCCTTTTATTTCTAATTTCTCTGGTTTATATTCAATCTCCTCGACTCTTTCTGGTTCTAACGCCTCCTTCTCTTCCTCTTCAAAAATTTCCTGTATTTCTTCCTCAAATTTTTCTCCAGTTTCTAAAATCTCTTCTTCCAAATCATCTTCTTTAACCAATTTCTCCCTTTTTTCAGCTATTTTTTCTTTATCTATCTTCTCTGTTAATTTTTCCCTCTTTTCTACTTCAACCTTTTTTTTCTTTTCTAAATGCGAATCAGTAACTATAACTTCTTCCTTTACTTTCAATTCTAAATGATCTTCTAACTCCTTTACCCTGGACAAAAGACCAGACAAGGTATCATCTAATGAGAGTCTTGTTGCTTTTATTAAACTTATCTCAAGCAGTAATTTATTATCAGGTGCCCATCTCATATCTTTATATGTTTGACCGAATAGATCTAAAAGTCTCTGTATTTCTTCTAATTCAAGTTGCTTTGTTTGTCTGGTAAAAGCAGCTTTTAAATCTTTTGGAATATAAACTAAATCCATTGTTGATTTTTTAATATTTTTAGTTATTAACATTCCCCTTAGATACTCCACTATATCTCCTACTAATTGCCTTAAATCTATTCCTAACTGAGATAATTCATCTATTAGATAAATTAAGCCCCCAGTGTCCCTCTTTATAATAAGATTAATAATTTTAAAAAGATTTTTATAATCTAAAACTCCAAGTAAGGATGCCACATCCTCTTCTGTTATTTCCATGTCAGTAAATGAATGGAGTTGATCCAGTATTCCAATAGCATCTCTCTGGCTCCCCTTTGAATGTCCTGCAATTAATGAAAGAGCTGATGATAAAACCTTTATTTTCTCCTTCTTGGCAATGTATTCTAAGCGTTTTACTATATCTTCGGGAGAAATTAAATGTAGATCAAATCTCTGACACCTGGATAATATAGTAGGAAGAATTTTATTAGGTTCAGTTGTTGCCATCATAAAAATCACATGAGCTGGTGGTTCTTCTAATGTCTTTAAAAGTGCGTTAAAGGCTTCTGTTGTAAGCATATGAACTTCATCTATAATATAAATCTTTTTTCTGGCTTGAATTGGAAGATAATTAACCTTTTCTCTCAAATCCCTTATCTCATCAATTCCTCTATTTGATGCAGCATCTATCTCAAGTACATCAATACAACTTCCATTTGCAATACTACTGCAAATATTGCATTTATTACATGGATTTGTGGTCATGCCTTTTTTGCAATCTAAGGCTTTGGCTAATACTCTTGCAATTGTAGTTTTTCCAATCCCATGAGGTCCACAAAAAAGATAGGCATGAGAAACCCTATCCTGGCTAATAGCGTTTTTTAATGTTTTTATTATATGTTTTTGACCAACAATTTCTTCAAAGGTCTGAGGGCGATATTTATTATATAATGCCTGATAACTCACAAATATTGCCTTTCGCTTAAAGAGGTTATTAATATAAAGTTCATTAACACAAATAATATAATAACATTATAATAAAATTTATTATATATTTATAATATAAAGTTGGTAATGTGAACTACTCCTACCTAAAGGAAGAAGTTTTAGGTGACCAATTCAGATATAAATATTCCAAAAATATTTTTTTAATAATTTTTTATTTCATTAAATTTTTATAAAATCAATTTTCACCCTTATAAATTTTTATATTTTTTAACTTTTTAATTTTAACACAATAACAAAACAAAAACTGTCTTTTTGTTCAACTTAATATAGGCTAGATTTGTTTCTCATGGTATACTAATATAGTATACCTACAGAAATAACTTACCAATAAAAATCTAAATCTTAAATTAAGTAATTATCTTTTATATTTAGTGGTTATATGTCAAATAAAAATGAGTAGTTATTTTTAAATAATTTATGAAGCTTAAAATAAATTTTATTTTTAAAAAATATTGAAATTACCAACTGCTATACTACAATTAAACTATAATAAAGGTGATCTTAAAAAGTCGTTAATAATAATATGAAGAAATTGCAACATTTTAAAATCGCTAATCTAAGAAACTTCCTGATAATTTTCTTTCTAATATTAATGATAGTATTCTCTCTTAACCAAATAAAAAACGAAGTCTCCACAATTTTCTTTTTGTGGAAAAGTCATGGTGAGAAAATCGTTCAAGGGAATCTGGATAAGACTTATGCAGGATTTGAAAATTTTGATTATTTCCTGTGGTGGTGTGATGAAAAAATTCCAGCTTATAAAAATGTTGCAATTTTATATCCAAGGGAAACACAATACATATATCCAAGAACTGCATATGTTCTTTATCCAAGAAATGTAATTACCATAAAAACAGAAGAAAAGAGTTTAGATGAAATCTATGAAGAAATAACTGATAACTCAGTTAATTATTTGATTGTACTTAAACCATCGGGTAATTTAAAAAAAATAGAAGATAGTTTTAAAAATTTCAAAATAATTGATAAATATAAAGAGCAGACTGGTTTTATTTATAAAATTTCAGATTAATTTTAGGAAATTTCATAGTTTGGATAAATTAAAGAATAAATAAAAATAATACCCAAACAAAATTGCACTAAATATGTTCTTATCTAAAATATTTTTATATACATCGTTGTAAATTTTATCTTTTGTAAGAAAGAAGACAAGAGAGAAAATCCCTTGCCTTATAATTTTGTATCTTAAATTTACTAATATCGATTTTATATATTTATTCTAAATGACAACCTAAGTGACAACCATAATATCACTTACATACATCTTTTAACCCCAAACCTTTTCTGCCTGTTCTGTTGCAAATTCTGCCCACTCTATGTCTTCTTCCTTTTCCTCAAAAGATTGATGTTTATAATATTTCCTAGTTTTTTTTTAAAATCTTTTGACTTAATAATTTCAACAAATCTTTTTAATATTAATTTAATTTTTGTAATCTTTAACCTCCTCATATCTTTATCGATAAATCTATTTTTACAAAATCATCAACCTAATCATCAACCTAATCATCAACCTCATACTAGTTTGTAATATGTTCCTCTACCTTTACCCTCAGATTTAACAACTCCTAGTTTCACTAGCTTTAAAATTTCTTTATGTGCTGACTGTGAAGATATTTCAAACATATTTCTTATGTCTTTATTTGTTACTTTCCCATTTATATTTATAAATTCTACAATTCTCATTTGTCTTTCAGTTAGTGCTGTCTGTCCTCTTCTTGTCTTTCTTAGTCTTTCACTACTTAATCTTATAACTCTTTCTCTAACAGCTTGGGTACTAATATATATACCCTCAATAAAATATTCTAACCAATTAGTTAAATCTAAAGTTTTTTGATCAACATTCTGTAATGCTCTGTAATAAGCTTGCTTATTAGAATTATAGTAATCATCAAGGCAAAAGAATTGATTAGTATCAAAACCTCTTAAATATAATATCAAAGTAGCTAAAACCCTTGCAGTTCTTCCATTACCATCAATAAAAGGATGGATTCTTACAAATTCATAATGAACTGTTCCCGCTTCAACAATAGGGTTGAGTTCTTTTGCTTCCTTTGAGTTTATCCAACTCAGTAAATCCTTAACTAATTTTGGCACTTCTTCATTACCAGGTGGTCTAAAAAAGACCTCTCCTGTAAATGGATTTCCAACTACAACATAACGATCACGATAAGCATCGCAGTCTTCTGAATTTTCTAATGTATCCTTTGTTACCATATAATGAATTTTTAAGATATCTCTCTCATCAATATATACATCTATTATTAACTCTCCAATTTTTCCCAATACATTTAGATAATTCAAAACTTCCTGTTTATCTTTTTGAGTAGCCACTACTTCTCTACCTAAAGCTAAATCAGTTACCTGTTCTAAAGATAATCTATTTCCCTCAATACTTGTAGATGAATGAGCACTATGAATTATTGCCTCTTTTCTTAAATCAACTTCCCACTTGGGAATTAAAGGGGAATTCATAATTACCTCTCTTGCTGCTGCTATTTTAGTAAGTAATTTAACTATTTTATTTGTATATCTAAATTTTGGTTTAAACATCTCAACTCCTTTTTATAATTATATAATAAGACAAAAAAGACAAGAGTTAAATATCTTTTCTTTTTTACTTTTAAAAAGGAAAAGCTTTGGAGCTTTTTTATTTTATAAACAACCTCTCGAGGTTTTTAGGAGATAATAGATTCTGTAATTGTTTTTTATGAAGGTATCTTTTATTATATATTGTATAAGTGCTAAAAATAGCGCTTTAAAGAAATAAAATGAAGTATATTCAATTCAAAGTCATTTAAATAGTCTTTTCATACA
>JAUWOM010000067.1 GCA_030612085.1 Actinomycetes bacterium | reverse complement strand
ACTGTTGGATCAGGATGATGATGTGGATATGTTCCATCCAGCTCACAATATAACTCTATAACTTCACACCCAATTTCCTTTAGTAACTTCGGAGCAATTAATCCTGCAGTACCACTACCTGCATCTATTACTAACTTTAATTTCTTTTTTAAATCTATTCTATCCTTTATATGCTCAATATAGTCGTCTACTATGTTTTGATGGAACAGGGTTCCTTTTCCCTCTACAAATCTATCTTCCTTGATAATTTTTCCTAACTCCTTAATCTGATTTCCATATATAGTTGTTTTTCCTACCGCTAATTTAAATCCATTAAAATTAGGAGGATTATGACTGCCAGTAACTATTATCCCCCCATCTACATCCAAATTAAAAAGTGAAAAATACATAACTGGTGTTGGAACTAATCCGATATTTATAACATCACATCCAGTTGATAATATTCCACCAATTAAAGCACTTTTAAATTTTGGAGAACTAAGTCTGTTATCTCTCCCCACACTAACCTTATTTCCACCCTTGGATATTATATATGTCCCAAAACTTTTACCCAGCATCTTAACAATTTCAGCTGTTAAGTCTTTACCTACAATTCCTCTAATATCATACTCTCTAAAAATTTGTTGATTTATCTTCAATTATTCCTCCTAATTAAATCGAATATTTAAATAAAATAATCTATTTAAAAATATTTCATAATGTCATTTACCTTATCCCAACCACCCAAGCTAATTATCTCTTGTTTTGTAAATCCTTTATCAATTAATGGTTTAATAATATCATTAGTTATATTAGGTACATAGAATTTTAAGAATTTTAGTTTATTTTCTCTTATCTTATTACTCCTTAGTTTATTATTTTTTAGTCTATTATCCCTCAATTCATTTTCTCTTAGTTTATCAGCTGTTTTTATTATTGTTTCACCTAATAAAGCTGGAAGTAGTATAGTCTCCCCTTTTTTGATATCTAATGTTTTAGTATTTAAGTTAATATCAGATTCATTACTATAAAAAATTTGTCCATTTCCTCCCAAAAAGGAGAGTATATAAAACTTAGAACCATCACAATCAAGTTTATATTCATCAAATATCTCACAAAGTTCAACAGCAAATTTTTCACAGGCAATAAGGTATTTAATAATATTTCTATTAATATTTATTGACAAGGATTGTATCTTGTAATTTCTCACCAAAGAAAAATCAATAACATCTAATGCTTTATTAATATGAAGTTCTCTTGATTTACCATATCTATCTACTCTATCCCAATCAGAAATTCGATATGTTGCATCTGAATTTTGTTGTATCTCAGCTAACAAAACTCCACCCATTATAGTATGTATTGTTCCAGGTGGTACAAAGATTAAATCTCCTTTGTAAATATTTATATAATTTAAGTGATCCCCAATTTTTTTACTTTCGATAACTTTTTTAAATCTTCTTCTACTTATATGTTCTTTTAAGCCACAAACAAGTTGGGCATCTGTCTTTGCCCAAACAACATACCAAGCTTCAGTTTTTCCAGTTTCATCTCTTTCATTATGATAAGCATATTCATCATCTGGATGAACCTGTATAGATAGTTTTTTTGAAGCATCAATATACTTAAAAAGTAGAGGAAATCTTTCGCCTCTACTTAGTTTCACATCTTTCCCAACTAACTCTTTTTCAAAATTCTTAATTAAACTTTTTAAATTATCACCTCTATATTTCCCATTTCTTATAACACTAATATCTTCTCTATGATCTACTAATTCCCACGATTCCCCAGTAAGTTTATTTTCAGGTAATCTTTTCTTAAAAAAAGATTCTAACTTTCTTCCTCCCCATATTTTTTCTTTGAATATCTCATAAAATTTTAATGGATAGATTTCTTTATTAGTCATATATTTAAATCTTAAATTTTTTTCTTCTTTTTTATATTTACTGAATAATTCTTTAGTCTTTTGTCTTCAACCTTTTAAACAATCAGAAACTCTTTTAAATTCAAAGCAAAAAACATTTATTTAATTTAAAGTAAATTATATCTATTCTTCTACCATTTTATCGATTATCTCCCCTGCTTGGAATATAGCATCTTCGGGAGTTATATTGCCTGATATAGCTAAGTTTATATTTTTTTCAAGCTCATTATATAAATCTTCATATATAACATAACCATCAGGAATAGGTTTACCCTTTTCACATATCTCATTAAAGACTTGATATAAGCTATCCCTTTTAAGTAAACTTGTTTGATAGCTAGATTTAGTTACAGGAAGTTTTTTATTGTAGTAACTCCACTTAGAATAAAATTCTGCTTTCATTAAATAATCAATAAGAGTAGCAGCAGCTTCTTTTTTTTCAGGATCATTTGTAAATAGACAAATTGATGGACCCTCTAATGTAGAATATTTAGTGCCATATCTACCTGGTATTAAAGAAAAACCAGTTTTATCATAAATATCCGGATTCTCAGTTTTTAACTTAAAAGGGACTGATGAATCAGCAACAATCATTGCATATTTTCCTTGAATATATTCTGAAAGTAATAAATTGTTTCCCTCTTCTGATGCTCTTTTTGCAATAATATTTTCATTTAAAATTGAAATTGTAAAATTTAAAATATCAGTAATTTTTCCTCTATTTTGTTCTGAGTTGAAGATGGGAGAACCCTTATCATCAATTAAACTCCCCCCTAATGAAAAAAAGTTTGGAAATATAAAATCAGAAGTAATTTTACCCATACTTTTCGAGGGAAGTCCTAAACCCCATATATCGATAACACCATCTTCGTTTATATCTTTTGTTAAAACCTTACATTTATTAATTAAATCATTCCAGTTAGTTGGTGGTTTATCTGGATCCAGTCCTGCTTCTTTAAACATATCCTTTCTATATAAAAGTAACTTTGTATCTGCATTCAACATTAATCCTAATAATTCTCCATCTATTGTTCTACCATCTAAAGCAAAGGGAAATATATCATTTTTAAGATTATCAGAAATCAAATCATCCATTGGCTTTGCAATTTTATCTTCCACAACTATACTAAAATCGTAAATTAAACTTAAATCAGGAAGGTTATCCCTGGCAATCTGAAAAGTTTTTGTAATCTTTGAATCCAAATCTTTTTCAGGAATTATTGTTTCTATTAAATTTATATTATCATTTTCATCTTTAAACTCTTTCAGTCTTTCATATAAAGTCTTATTCTCAATTCTTTCATTATCACCTAAATATTCACTGCTTATCCATAGCTTTAAATCAACTGGCTCCTTTAATTCTTCTGTTGTTACTTCATCAGGACTTTCCTCTGTTTCTTGAGTAATTTTTTCAGTAACTTCTAATTCTTCACCCGGTTTACAACTTACTAATAAGTTTAAAAAGGATAAAATTAAAAAAATAGAAAAAACCTTAATTAGAATTTCAAAATAATGTCTATAGACTTTTTTCACAGCAAATTTCCTTTTTATATAATCATTTTAAATTTAATAAAAATAATAAAATTTTACATTACCTGATGACATTTTATCAAAAAAATAAAAAATAAGAGAGCACTTAACTATTATTGTGACACCTCCAACGACTAAAGCCGTTGGATTTCTTTCTGATTTATTACTAAAAATATGTTTACAATTGTTTGTATTAGAAAATAGTCTTGCCTAATTTGCAGATGTGGCGACACTCCATCTATCTTTTCCAGCTTGCTTAGCCTTATATAAAGCCTTGTCAGCAGCTTTTATTAAATCTTTGATATTATCAGCATCCTTAGGATACATAGCTATTCCTAAGCTTATAGTAATTTTACATTTCTTCTCATCTTTATTTATTGTAAATGAGTGCTTTTTAATTTCTTTCCTTAATCTTTCAGCAATTTTTATGGCTCCATTATATTTAGTCTCTGGTAGAATAATAACAAACTCCTCTCCACCATAGCGAGCTATTATATCTATATTGCGACAATTTTTTATTGTTAACCTTGCTAACTCTTGAAGAAGCTGATCACCAGCTATATGTCCGTATTTATCGTTGTATTTCTTAAAATCATCAATATCAAAGATAATTATTGAAAAAGAGTGACCATACCTTTTGCTTCTCTCCAGTTCTTTTTGTAAAGCAGTATAAAAGTATCGACTGTTATATAGTTTTGTTAAACCATCAGTAATAGCTAAATGTTCAGTTTCTTGATAAAAATAAGTATTTTGTATAGCAATTGCTATTATTTCTGATAGTATGGTAAGAGTCGCAATACCACTCTCATCAAAAGCATTTAACTTTACACTCTGAATATCAAGTACACCAATTACCTCATTTTTTATCTTAATAGGAACAGCAAGTTCCGATTTTGTATCTGTAAGTTCTTCTATTTGCAAATATCTTGGTTCTTTGCTCACATCATTAACTAAAAGTGGTTCGCCTGTCTTTGCTACCCATCCTGTTATCCCTTCCACACCAATTTTTACTCGTCTTTTAACAGCAGTATTAAGAGGAGCACCAGCATAATCTTTAACAACTAACTCTTTTGAGTTTTTATCAACTAAAAAAACAATGGTGTGGTAGTATCTAAATGTATTATTTATGGAATCAACTATTTTTTGGAGCAATTCATCCAGATCAAGAATTGATATTATATCTTTACTAATCTCATGTATTGCTTTTAACTGTAAAACTTTTTTCTTTGTTTCTTCATATAACTTAGCATTCTCAATAGACATGGCTACTTTGTTTACTAATTCTTCATCTTTTAGATTATTATTATTGTTCATAATTCAATAGTAAAATTATAATTTCCTAATGTAAAAAATAGAGAATATGCTTACTTATAAAAACAACTTAAAATAAAAAAGTTACAAGCTTTATATTTTCAAAACAAAAATTATATCAGGTAAGGTCATCTTTGCCCTTTTTCTTAGTTTCTATTAAAATATTATAAAGGATTTTGATAACCCATTCAATTTTAAAAGTAGAATATTAGATAAAAAATTTTAAAAAAATTTTATAAGTTAAAAATATAAGTAATTAGTTATCAAAATTGCCCTTAGTACATTGACAATCCCCTGATAATACTATAAATTTATAAGCAGAAATAATTATTAACTAATTTTTTAATTTTTTTTATAAAAATTTGTATTTTTTAGTAAAAAAATGTTATACAATATAAAGAATACTATACTAATAAAAATTGAATATGAGAAACTAAATTTTAAAGAAGCTTTGAAGTGGGATTACATTCTGGGTACTTATATCTCACTGAACTTATGGTACAACCGGCTTTAGGATTATTTAATAATTTTTAGCCGGTTTTTATTTTTTAGGAAGATTTAATAAAAATTAAAAAATAATAATTTTTTAAAATTTAATGATTCTAATATATAGAAAATACAAACAGTAAAGATTTATAAAAAAATTTAATAATTTTAATATTTATAGAGGATATTAATGTCTGCATTTCTAATAAATCTAAATTTAAAGTTAAAAAAATCAAGAAATAATAAGAAATAAAAATGAAAGGAGATGAAATAAAATGCGAAGGTTAAGAAACAAAAAAATTATTAATATAACCCTTACAGCTTTCATTCTAATAAATACCATCCTATACATGGCTAATGTTATAAGCTATAATCCCTCCCCTATATCAGCTGAAGAACTACAGGTATGTGAAATAACTGCAGATCCTAAAGAAGCACAACAGAGTCCCGCTCTTGTATTTACTTTAGATGCTACAGTTACCGGTGGAACTTCTCCATATACATACTCATGGGATGATGGAGGTGTAGGAGGAACATTTAGTGATTTAATAATTGAAGATTCAACATGGACTCCACCAGCTGATTTTACTGGTACAGCTACCCTAACACTGACTGTAAAAGATTCTGATGGATTAAGCTCTACTTGTTCTGTAGAATTAGTTGTTAATCCTGCACCTGTTGAATTAGTTGTTAATCCTTTACCAGTACCACCAGAATGTAATATCACTGCTGATCCAGGCTTAGAGATCTCTGAGGGTGAAACAACAACTCTAAGTGCTAATGAAATAGCAAATTCTACTTATTCATGGA
>JAUWOM010000009.1 GCA_030612085.1 Actinomycetes bacterium | reverse complement strand
TCCAAAAATAATCTTGTTATCCCCCTTTTTATTGCCTTCCTGATTAATGAAATCAATAACAATGTTCCTATTTTTTTCCTTTTAAAGTCAGACCTTACCGCTATTGTAGTAATATGCCCACTTTTATTCTTTTTAACTATTCCTGTATATCCAATAACCTCATTGTTGTTTTTTGCTACAAGATATATATTAGATCTCCTTCCTAACAGCTGAGACACAAAACTTGTCTTACTCCATGGCTTTGGAAAAGTCTCAACTTCAATAGAATAAACCTGATCTATATCTTTAATACTCAAAGGATAAATTTTTATTTCACTTAAATCATAACGGTTCATAGAATGAAATATTCAATAATATATAAAATATGAATGACACGGTTTATAAAATATATTCATAAAAGACTTAATCTATTTTTCAAATGGTTTAAACTTTCTTACATATATTGGATTTAATTTTATATAATCATCAATCACTTCTTTACTATATTTTTTAAAAGCTAAAAAATTTATAGCACTAGCTTTTGGTACAATCACATCTTTCAAAATCATCACTTTTTCCTCTTTTTCAAATTCACTGCTAATAAACAGGTGGTCAATTAAAATATTTCCACAAAGAACTATCTTTTTATACATTCCAATTAATTTAAATACCTTTTGTTCTAATTCATCTATTTTTATTAGTTCATCTTCACAAATCTTATTCAAAGTACTGTTCCTGCAAGTGAAAAAGGAGCAATATACTTCTTCCCTTTTAGCATTTATTAAAGGAAGGATACATAATTCTTCATTCTGAATATTTTCATTTTTTAATTGATAAATTAATTTCATTGCTTGATATGCAAGAGCATGCGAAGATGTGATTCCTACAATATCTATAGAATTCACCTGGCTAAAGGTTTTTACCACTGTTAACCCTATTCTGGTTCCAGTAAACATTCCTGGTCCTATATCAACTCCAACTAAATCTATCTGACTTAAACTTAATTTATTTTTTTTCAAGATATGGTCAATCTTTGGAATTATTTTAACAACCTGAGAATTTTCACAATTCTCTGAAACCTCTTCTAAAAGCTTTTCATCTTCAGATAATGCTATTGACATTATTGGAGTAGTTGTTTCAATTCCTAATATATACATAGTAATAAATTGTTATTAATAAGTATTTTTTAAAAAAATCTTTTTATAATTTTAATTGATATCATGAAAATAAATTCTAAAATTCTAATTATTAAATTCAATATTTTTTATTATTTTTACTAAAATTAAAAAAATTTCTATTAGTAGATTTGTGGCATGGTTTCGAAGACATTTAGTCAAGAAACTATGCCCAAATCTTCCAACATTTTTAACAATAATTAATATTCTTTTTAAATAGAATTAATTAAGTTTAAATTCTTTATTTTTTTTACCCAGCTTTCACCATGAGGAATAAATTTTATTTTTCTTTTTTTATTCTCATAATAGTCAAATTTTACCTGAAGATGGTCAAAGGCTAATAATTCTTTCATCTTATTTCCCCACTCTATAACTGTCACCCCGTCAGCATATTGAAACTGGTTAAATCCTATATCCTCAAGTTGAAATGGTTTATCCAATCTATAAACATCGAAATGATAAAGTGGTATTTTATTATGATAAATCTTTAAAATAACAAAACTTGGACTTGTTACGATCTGAGAAATACCCAATCCCTTTGCTAAACCCTTTACAAAACAAGTTTTTCCTGTACCAAGTTCTCCGCTTATACTGATAACATCTCCAGGTTTTATTAATTTCGCTATTTTTTCAGCTAAATTTAAAGTTTCTTTCTCAGATGTTGTTATTATAAAATTTTTATTGTGTATATCCATCTTAAAAATATTATTTAGGGGATTCTTTTTAGTGAAGTTGCTTAAAAGAGACCTAATTGTTCTTTACTTTCCATCTCATCTTCAATATGAATTTTGATCTCCTTTTCAATAACCTTTTTCATAGTAATAAAATCCTTTTCTAATGAAGGCAGATACGATGGAGTATAAAGCGCTGCTGCAGGATGATAAATGGGAAGTACTAATCTACCTCCCACTTTGAATAACTTCCCTCTAACACTGGTTATTCCAACATTCTTTTTTAGAATTAATTTAGTAGCAAAATTTCCTAAAGTACAAATTACTTGCGGATTTATAAAATCAATTTGAGCATAAAGATAATCTTTACAGATATCTATTTCTTCAGTTAAAGGATCTCTGTTTTTTGGTGGTCTGCATTTTATAATATTTGCAATATAGACCTGTTCTCTTTTAAGTTCTACTGAGTTGAGTAATTTGTTTAAAAGTTTACCTGCAGCACCTACAAAAGGTTCGCCTTGAATATCTTCATTATAACCAGGAGCTTCTCCAATAAACATAATATCTGCTTTTTCACTTCCTGTACCAAAGACCACATTTTTTCTACCACTATGAAGTGGACATTTTTTACAATTCAATGCTTCGTTATATACATCTTTGAAACTATCCCAATTTCCCAAGTTACCTCCTATTTACATGTACCACAAGTACTGGTAGAACATGCACCACATGAAGATGAACTTGAGTTTGAGCTTAATTCATCTATGGATGATTTTTGAGATGAAGAAGAGCTGAAATTAGAGAAAAACTTTATTAAGTCTATTCCCCCACAATCCGGGCATTTAATTTCATTAGCAGAATTTGATGATAAAATAAGCTCTTCAAAAATCTTATTACATTTTCTACACTTATATTCAAATATTGGCATTACAGCTATTCTCTCCTTTAAAAAATTAATTCCAACAAAAAATTAATAAAAAATTGTAACACTGAAAATATCATAATGTAATATCATCAAATAACAATATTATTAATTATCCAAATTAATTATAAATCATACCAATAAAATAATAAATTTTTAAAATTTTTCTTATTATACTTTACTCCACTCCTTAGTCTTACAGATTATTGATGTTATTGAATCTTACTTCAATTACTAAATTTGTAATTGAAGAAATCAAGCATTTTCTACAATTATGTTGTTCAATTTTAGATGTTTTTAAAAAGAGGTATTTGCGAATATAAATATTTATAATATTAACTAATGAAATAATTTATTTTTATCTTCTTTTAATTTTTCTATGGAAAAACCAGGCGGAAATCCTAATCGGTGTCTTTCTAATAACTCAGGTATTGATAAAATATCAAAAAGTAACCCGTCTGCAACTATCTTCCCACTATCTATAATAATTACTCTATCACATAATAAGGCTGCATATGGTATATCATGAGTAACAAACAATTTTGTTTTTAATAAGGAAATAAGTATCCTTGCAAGACTTAATTGAGAATTATGATCTAAATTACTACTGGGTTCATCTATAGCAATAATATCAGGATTCATAGATAAAATAGTAGCAATGGCTACTCTCTTTTTTTGACCATAACTAAGGTGAAAAGCATTGTGATTTTTGTATCCGTTCATCTCAACTTTTAAAAGAGCATCATTTACTCTTCTTTCTATTTCCACTTCTTTTAATCTTAAATTCATTGGACCAAAAGCAACATCCTCATAAACAGTAGAACAGAATAGTTGATCATCCGGATTTTGAAAGACAAGACCCACTTTCTTTCTAACATCTCTTAGGTTTGAGGAATTAATTTCTGTACCAAATATTTTAACTGAACCATTACCCTTTAATAATCCATTTAAATTAAGTAATAATGTACTTTTTCCTGCTCCATTTGGACCAATTATGGCTAAAGATTCACCTTCACAAACTTTCAAACTTACATCTTTTAAAGCTTCTGTTCCATCAGGATAAGTAAAATTTAAATTCTCAATCTCTATTGCCAAATTCTTATTCTTATACATAAATTTTCACCTTAATAAAAAATAAATTATTTAATCTCACATTTTTTTAGAATACCTCATTGTATACACTCTTCACAATTACAAATGATTCACTGATTTTTTAAATAAAATTTCTTAAAATTTAAATTTACCTTGTAAAAAACATTGTTAGAACTAAAATTATAGAAAAAATAATTAAATAAAGCCAATCAATCCACCTCATTTTGTATTTATAATTCAAAATGAGATCACCATCATATCCTCTTGATAACATAGCAAAATATACCCTCTCTCCCCTCTCATAACTTCTTAAAAAAAGATTTGCAATCATATTTCCGATTACTTTTGATTGCCAAATCCATTTACCTCTGTAATTTCTTGCATTTCTTGCTCTTACCATTCTTTGGACTTCATCAACTATAACAAAAACATAACGATACATAAAAGATGCTATATTTGTAAAAATTGAAGGCACTTTCAATTTCCTGAAACCCAATAGAAGTTGCGAAAAGGGGCTTGTTGAAGAAAGAAGTATGAGAGCGATGATACTCAAGAAGCTCTTTAAAACCACATTCATTACTACAAGAACTGAATTTATATTGTAAAATCCATCACCAAGATTCCGCAAGATACCCAAATTATAAGAACCAGCATATCCATTTTTACTGATAAAAGGAGCAAAGATAACAATAAATAGAATAAACGGTATTAGCATGAGAAGTCTTTTTAATATAAAAAGTATCGGAATTTTAGAAATTATCAGAATGATGAGCTCAATTAAAAAATAAATCAGGAAAGCCCAAAGAAAAATTGGTGATGTAGTCATAACTACGATCAAAAAAAATAATGTAGTTATAATCTTGACTCTGGGATCGAGTTTATGTATAAAACTATTTAAACTGCTGTATTTATCTAAAAAAGAATGTTTCATTTTGTTAAATAAGTAATACCTTTAAATTAAAATTAAATATTCACTCAAAGCTATCATCGCGAGTAGTAAGATTCCGGATTTTAAACCTATTTATTTTTTAATAATAATTAATTTTGCTATCAGCCATCCTATTATAACTGTTATTAGAGTGCCAATTAGTCCCGCTATTGCAGTGGCGATTGCTTCATTACCAATACCCGGAAATGCATAATCAGGTATTGGAGAAAGTCTCCATACACCTTCCTCAAGAGCTTTCTCAATAAATCCCTTATCTTCTGCTACCTTCTCTAATCCATCAGGCGAAGATGAGGCAAATGGTGATATGAATATCGCTAAAATTAATGCAACTATTAAGCTTATAAATATAAAAGTTTTGACATTATTTCCCATTTCTTCTCCTTTAAGTAAAAAAATATTTTCTTTAATAGAACAAAGCAAATAAAAATCAAGCAACTGAATAATTGCATTAATAAAAATTTATTATGCTTCCTCTTCGGGTTTTGAATATTCCCTTATCAAATCTGGTCTTATATTGATGACCCCAACTAAAACTACTGATGTAATAATTGCTTCACCGATACCTATTAAAGCATGAACTCCAGCCATTGCTGGTAATGCTACATTTAATGGACTAGTTCCTGAAATAGATAACTCTAATGCAACGATAATGGATGCTATAAAAACTGATGCCCAGGCTGTGATTGCTGAAGTTGTGAGAAATCCTCTTTTTGTTTTAGGTAATGTTTTCCTCAATGGAAGAAAGATGAGATAATATGTTAAAACTCCTCCAATAATTCCCATATTAAAAATATTTGCACCTAATGCTGTTATACCTCCATCTGCAAAACCTAAACATTGTACTGCAAGAACAACAGTTATGATCAAAAGAGATGCCCATGGACCTAACAAAATTGCAGCTAAAGCTGCTCCTAAGAAATGACCACTTGTGCCACCTGCAATTGGAAAATTTAACATTTGAGCTGCGAATATGAATGCAGCAGTTACACCTAAAAGTGGAATATGCTTATCACCAAGTTTTCTTCTAATTTCCTTAACGCCATAACCAAGTCCTCCTGCTGAAGCTACAGCAGTAGTTATAGTTGTTTTTAAATCTAAAAATCCGTCAGGAATATGCATTTAATCTCCTTTCTTAATAAAAATTTAATTTAAAATTAACCAAAAAGTTAATACACTAAATAATTTTTTTCCTCACCTCCTAAAAATAAAAAACCACGACAAACTTGACTTCAGTCAAATTAGACCGTCGTGGTCCTATTATCAAAAGATATTTAAATTTAAAATTAAGTTAATTAAAAAAAATTTATATTTTTAGAAAGTCTTTTTCTAATTTAGTTTTAAATACTAACATATAATTTATATATAATCAAATTCAACTATTAACTCAATGATGTTATTTTTACATTGTAACTATGAGATATTTTTTGCTTTTTATTTAAAACATCCAGATGTTTAAATTACTCATCATTTTCAGATTCAGTAAGCACCATCTCATGTTTCATAAAATCAATATATTTAATATTGGCTTTGACTAATTTCTGCTCACCAAAAAGGTCCTTTAAGAGTAAGCCATCTTCTTCACTCTGAATATTAATTACATTCTCAAGTATTTCTTCCTTTTTCCCATTCTTTTCTATAAATACTTTTGTCTCACACATCTAAATCTCCTGTTTGATTAAATTTACTTTTGAAATTATATTAAAAATATTTTTTATACGACATACAGCATATAATCTAATTTTTAGATTTTAATTTATTTTTATATTCTTCATAAGAAAGTATAACATTATTTTTTATATCTTCATAAAAAAATTAAAAATACCAAGGTAATAATTTATTCATTTTTATCAATCATCTCTTTTATTATCTCTATACCTTCATCAATAAGCTGTGGAAGTGGTTTTTTCTCAACCCCTAATATATTTAGTGGTGGATTACAAAGCGGAATAAATATTTTTTTCTTATTAAACTTTCTTATAGATTCAGCTATTGTAGGAGTAATCTCTCCCATCATAGAATTAGCTATTATTACTGAAATGGGAGCAAATATTAAATCCATTTCTTCAATAGTTACTTTTATAGCATTGTCCCCTGTTGCTCCTCTATTAGCTTTTGCTTTTAGCATATTACTTGTAGCAATAGCGTTAGTTCCTAAAGCAAATATTTCTAATTCTTGACCAAAATTCTGTCTTAGTTGAGTTATTATTTGATTGCCAATACTACCACCCATACTATCAATAACCGCAATTTTTATTTCCATAACATCCTCTTATTAAATAATTAAATGTAGTAATTAAAGCTAATATTTTTATTTATAATAATTTGATAAATTTAAGATCTTTTTAAAGATTTGTTTTATGCTTTTGAAGACATTTTACCCTCCCCCTACCCCCTCTCCATTTCCTCTCCCACCAAGGGAGAGGATAAATAGATGAGAAAAACATAAACAACATTTACTATATTTTTTGTTTTTTATAATTCTTTGCTATTTCCCAATAGTGAACAGCATGATTTTTTAACTTCTCCCCTTCTTCTTCCGTCAATTTCTTCAAAACTCTACCTGGTACACCTACAACCAAGCTATATGGTGGTATTTCTTTTTTTTCAGGAATAACAGAACCTGCTCCAATAATTGAACATTTTCCTATTTTGGCTCCATCTAAAATAGTTGAATTTATACCTATTAAAACATTATCTTCAACTTCGCATCCATGCAAAATTGCACCATGACCAATTGTTACATAATTGCCAATCTTTAATGAATATTTTGGATCCACATGTAAGACACAATTATCTTGAACATTAGAATAATTACCAATTATTATTTTATTTATATCTCCCCTTACTATAGCACCTGGCCATATACTTGCTTTCTCACCTATCTTAACATTACCAATTACATTTGCATCAGGTGATATATAAATTTCTTTTCCTAATTCAGGATTGTTTCCTAAAAACTTCTCAATCATATCTTAAAAAATATTTATTAATAATTATTTTGACATTATATTATATTTTATATTTTCAAAGTCAACTATAACAATTTTCTTAATTTCACTATTTATGATCTCTTCTTTAGATTCAATCATAGTCTCCTCCTCAGGTGTTACTTCCTCAGCTAGTGGAACCTTACTTTTATATATTATTATCGCAAAATAAATAGTGAGAACTAAAAGTATAATTGAAATCAATATTAGAATTCTATTCAAATTTAATAGTTTTCCAACATAATCTTTATCATAAAAAGGTAGTGGTTTTTTAATTATTGTTCTTTTATATCTTTTCATAAAAAACTCCTATGTTTATCGCTAAATTATATAGCTATATTAACTTTTTTTATAGTGGTCTAAACAGACACTGTAAAAATCACATTTTGCACAGTTTTGAGGACCTGGATTCGCATTAAATTTTGATTTCTCTATATTTTTGATAAGTTTTTTAATTTCCCTTTTTGTTTTTAAAAGTTCCTTCTTTAAATATATGATTGATTTCTCAATTCCATCCTCTAAGAAAAATAAAGTGCATTTAATCTTTTCTGGAGATATTTTATATAATTCGCTAAGAGCTAATGAATATATTTTTAATTGGAGGTTTTCATTTAAATTAAGATCAGCAGGATTTTTACCACTTTTGAAATCAACTATCTCATAGAGTTCACTGTCTATCTTCTGAATTCTGTCCATAAATCCCCTGATAATATAATTATTTATTTTTAAATTAAAAAGCTGTTCCACTGCTAATATATTCTCATCTGTTTTTGAGAAACGACTGAGCAAGTAATTTTTTATCATCTTTTTAATACCCGGGATTCTTTCTTCATATATAAGGTCTTCTCCACTTAATATCTCACCCCAACTTATACTTTCACTCCATCCAATTGGAAAATCTAATTTTTCAAGTTCAGTTTTTTCAATTATTGATCTCTCAATTGCCTGATGTATTAAATTTCCTACTTTAATTGATAAACGATTTCTTGTAAGAAGTGGTTGAACATAAGTCCAGAAATATCTTTTAGCGCAATTCTTATAGATTGATAAAGCTGAGTAACTAAATGTTGGTGAATGAAGAGCGAATTTCTTCCCTCCTCTTTTATATATCCTTTTTTTACCAGTAGCTATAACATTTTTTATTTCTATCTCTTTATCCAATGCTTCATCTCTTATCTCTTTGGAAATTGTTATTTCAGGAAAGGTTGATTTTAATTTTTTTTCAATTTCATCTGGTGATTGATCTTTTTCTACAAAATCAGCTAAATTTATTTCTTCTATATCTTCTAACCATCCCCTTCTTTTTCTCTTAACTCTGTATTCAGCTTGAAGCATTGGGTTTTCCATTACTTTTAATTTTTCCCTTATATCCTCTCCCAGTATTTCTACCAATCTTTTATTTAAGGTAGTTTCTAAGAATCGAGATATTTTTTTAGGCTTTTTATTCTCTCTGATAAAAGGAGAATAAGAAAGATACAATCTATCTTTTGCACGTGTACAAGCGACATAAAAAAGTCTTCTCTCCTCCTCAAGAGCAATTTCTTTTAGTGCATTTCTATATCCAGACTTACTTGTATAATTTTCCATATCAGGAAGATACTGGGCATCTCCTCTTAGAGATAATGGAGTCCTATATGGACTGTAACTTATTCTTAAATCTGGAAAGTCACCCTCACATAACATAGGAACAAATACAATTGGAAACTCCAATCCCTTAGCAGCATGAATGGACATAACTTTAACATCATCTCCAATACCTGGTACAAGTTCCTCAGGTTCAAGCTCAGCTGCCTTTAGAACTTCCCTTAAGTAAAGCATGAAACTGTTAAAAGATGCTTCTGCTTTTGTTCTCTCAAAATCTGAAGCTATTCTTATAAGTTTTTCTAAATTTGCTTTTCTTCTTTCAGATTCTCTAGATTTTTCTGACATTAGTTCGGAAAAGAGTCCAGTTTGCTCAAACATCTCTCTTAAAAGATGTGGTAAAGAAAGTCTTTCTGATAAAAAAACAAAATGACTTAATTCTTTTGATAGTTGATTTAATCTGTCTTTGGTATCTTTACTTAACTCATCTATTTTTCCTGATTGCAGTACAGCATCAATAAGATTTACCCTCATTTCAAATTTAGTCTTGTTTTCCATTTCAAATTCAGTCTTGTTTTTCACTAAATTCTCATTCTTACTTCCAATTTCAGCGTTGTTTTTTACTGAACCTTCGTTCTTAACTCTGATTTCCTCTAATTCTCTATTCTTACTTTTTATTTCCTTTATATACTCTTTATCTTTACTGATAATATACTTTGCGAGATGAAAAATGTCCCTATCACAGATTTTATACTTTGGTGATTTTAAAACACGAACCAGTGCTATTGAATCACCTGGGTCATGAGTTAGTTTTAATAAAGAAATAGCATCAATAATTTCAGGTCGATAGTAGAATCCTCTCCCTCCAACAATTTCATACGGTATATCCTTTTTATCTAAAGAAAGTGTTATTTCATCAAATCTCTTTTTCCTACAAAGAATTGCTATATCTTTATAGGAAAAATTATTGCTTTTTACTAAATTTTCAATTTCTTTGACTATAAATTCTGCCTCATCACTATATGTTGTAGCAAAGAATGCAAAAACTTTTGAATCTTTTTTAAAATAAGCTTTTGGTATTTTCTCTAATCTATTTTTATTATCTTTCACTACATTATAAGCAACGTCAAGTACATTTTGTCCCGTTCGAAAACACTTTGTAATAGAAGTGGTTTTTACTTTCTGTTTGAAAAGTTCCAACTGATTAAATTTTAAGATATTGTAAACAGATGCTCCTCTCCAACCATATATCGATTGATCATCATCACCAACTACAGTCACATTTTTATCTTCACCAGAAAGGAGATATATAAGCTCAGCTTGTGCAATATTAGTGTCTTGATATTCATCAACAAATATATATTTATATCTGTTTTGATAATTAGCTAAAATTGTTGGTCTTTGTTTAAATAATTCAATAGGAACCATTACTTGATCTCCATAATCTATGAAGTTCTGCTGGCTTTTTAATTTCTCATATTCTTCATAAACCTGTAAAAGTTCTCTATGTACATCAAAATTCTTTATAGCAATTTCTCTTAATTCTTTTGATTTATAAGTTGAAAAATCTGATTCTAAATTTATATATTTTCTGAATTTTTCAACATTTATCAGGTGGTTTTTAAGGTCTATAATAATATCAAGAAGCTTGTCTAAGAAATTACCGATAGAACTTCCTATTTTCACATTTTCAAAAACAAATTCATTCATCACTTGATAAAGAAGTTGCCAGGATTCAGCTCGAGATATTAAGTTGAAGTCAGTATCTAATCCTAAAATAAGGGAGTTCTCTTTTATTATCTTATTACCAAAAGAGTGAAACGTGGATATCTGTAGGTTATTTATGTCTATATTTCTTTTAACCTTTTGAGCTATCTGAATACACATATTTTCTGCAGCTTTTATTGTAAATGTTAAACCTAAAATCTGTTCAGGAGTTGCTAATTTTCTATTTATAACTTCAATTATTTTTGATGTAAGCGTAGTAGTTTTCCCGGCACCTGCAACTGACATAATCAGATGAGGTCCCTCTGTTACAGCTATTGCTTCTTTTTGCTCTTTAGTTAACAAATATTTTTGCTTCATTTAAATAATTTTTTTAAAATTTTAATAATGTCCATAAAATCTTGGACATATCAATTTATAGTCACAAAATCCACATATAGAAAAATCTCTTGGATAAGCAGGAAAATTCTCATTTATTATTTCTTTTATAAGTTTTTTAATTTCATGTTTTACCTGATTAATTCTAATTTCACTTACATCCTGTTCTCTAATAGTTATATTTTCTTTAGGTATATAAAAATAGTACATTCTTTTGACATTGCTCTCTATATCTTCCAATTGGTTAGAAAGAAGAGAAGCCAATAGATAGATTCCTAATTGTAAATCAGTTTTTGCTTCCTCATACTTAATGGCACTTTTACTTGACTTATAATCTATTAATTCAACTCCATCTTCAATCTGATTAATCTGATCAATTCTTCCGGAGAATCTGTTCCCATCTAAAGAGAATGAAAATTCCTTCTCTGTTGCTAAAACATTTGGTTTTGCTGGTGGTAAATTATTAAAAAAGTATTCAAAACTTTGATAAGCATCTTTTTTTTGTTCATTTGCTACAGTAATAAATGGGAAAAGATTGTCATCCCATATTTCATCAATTATTACTTTTAATTGGTTAAAAGAGTATTCATGTTCTTTTTCTGGGTTAAAAAATTCCTGTACTATTTTGTGATAAAGTAAACCTTTATAGAGACTTATTCCTTTAGGTTGATCTACAAAAAAATGATATCTGAATTTATACTTTGCTGGACAATCTTTATATGTGCTCACCCGTGAATAAGAAGCTGAAAGCTTTCCAGATGGATGTGGTTTATTAGGATTTTTTGTAGGCTTTGTATTCTGCCACCATTTTCTCTTATTTCCAAACTTAGAAAGTAGATGAAGAGAAACAAATGCCTTTTCAACCAATTCTTCACAAGATTTATAATCTATTATTTCCTTTAAATTTTTAAGTGATTGAGTCGCTGCTGACCTAAAATAACTCTCTACATTTTTAATTGAACCTAAATAAGGTTCTATTTCAGAAAATTCCTCTGGAACTAAACCCATTTCTACCAGGAATCTTGAAGGAGATGTTTTTTCCTGCATATTAATTCTCTCTGAAAAGGAAAAAATCAATTTTTCACTTGCTTTTGCCATGGAAGAATAAATTAATCTTCTCTCTTCATCATAATGATTTTTCTCTAAATCTGCTCTGTTTAATCTTTTGCCAATATACATTATTTGCTTATCATATGTTTGAGGAATTATTGGATCTATCGGAAAAATACCTTCAACCATTAATGGCAGGAATACAATTCTAAATTCTTTACCTTTACATTTATGTGCTGTAATTATTGAAACTGCATCTACTAATCTATCCAACTTAGGTGTCTCTATTTCCTCAATAAATCCTATTTCTGGTTCTAAGCTCTCCAAATAAAAATCTATTCCCTTTTCTGGATGACGCTGAGAAAATCTTTTCAAACTTGAAAAGAACCTGTTTATTGCATCAATTGACCTTATTCTGTTCACTTCATTAAAAATATTTTTTTCTTTTTTATTTACCAAATCATTAAAATAACTGATTCTTTTCCACAAAGAGAAAACGACTTCATCTATAGGTTCATTTATTCTCTTGCTATATTCACTATATAATTTGCAAAAATCTTCTACTTTTCCCTCTTCATATTCATCTAATTTTGGTCTTCTTTTTTTATCAAATAGAAGCTTTGAAAATTCTAAATTATTTAAAATGCAATATCTCTCAATCAACCTTAAAGCAAAAGGCTCAAGTCTGAAAAGGTTAGAGAGAAGAACTGTTTTTACTTCATCACACCATTTGTCGTCATCTTTAAGAATAATTAAACTCTTTAAAAGAGAAATTACAGCATTTACTATTGGAGCTTTAAATATTGTTTCACCTCCATCTACAAAATGATATGGAATTTTTTCTCTATCTAAGGTGGATTTTATAATTTCGAGATATCCTTTAAAACTTCTCATTATTATGGCTATCTGATTAAAACGGAGTGAAGAGTCCTCAGATACAAATTTCAAAATCAATTGAGAAATCGCTCTTGCTTCTGAAGTAAAGTTTGGGAATTTAAGTGAAATAACTGAATTCTTTTCATTTGGTTTTTTATTTGAATTTTGAGTTTCTTTGGCTATAAAAGGTTTATCTATTCTTGAAATGTCATTACTAATCAGTTTTTGAGAAAATGAAACTATCTCTTCTGGGCATCTATAACTTTCTTTTAGAAAAACAACATTGTCAGGGTAGAATTTCTTAAAAATAGTTCGAATATTATCAATATTTGCTCCTCTGAATCCAAAAATAGATTGGTCATCATCCCCTATTAGAGTAATACTTTTACAACTATCAAAAAAGAGATTTATGAATTCCATCAATGCAATATTTGACTCCTGAAATTCATCAACTATTAAATGAAGATATTGTTTTTGAAGTTCTTCTAAAATTAATGGTTCCCTTTTTAAAATATCAATGGTGTTATAAAGAAGTCCACCAAAGTCTATTAAATTGTCTTCTTTTATTCTGTCCAAATAAATTTTATATAGATGAGTAAGTTCTGCCATTTCAGGCT
This sequence comes from Actinomycetes bacterium, assembly GCA_030612085.1. GTDB lineage: Bacteria > Actinomycetota > Humimicrobiia > JAHJRV01 > JAHJRV01 > JAHJRV01. The sequence continues at coordinate 5,691 of JAUWOM010000009.1, read as the reverse complement.
TTAAATAATGCGGGATTTTTCTCTTTAAATCAGATGGAGCTATTAAGCTTTCCTGACATCTTAAAATAAAATCAAAAAGCTCTTGAACAAATCCGTCTCTTTTAAAATATGATTTTGTTAAAGGATATTTTGAAAAATCCTGTTGGTTTAATATATTTTTAACAAACTGTTTCTGTTCAGTTGAAACCATTAATTGAGGTAATGAAGAATATCCTACTAAGTTATAATGCTTTCTAATGAACTCGTAACAAAAAGATTGGAAAGTTTGTATAGGAATTTCAAAATAGCTATTCTTGATTAACGTGGAAACTCTATCTCTTAAAAATTTTGCACTGCTTCGTGAAAAAGTTAGAGCTAATATGGATCCTGGGTCAACAGATTCTTTTTCAATTAAGTGAATAATTTTAAAAAGTGCAACTTCTGTTTTTCCTGTTCCAGGACCACCAATCACAAGAAGCTTTCCCTTTGTTCTTTTAATTGATTCTAATTGTTCAGGATTTAAAATGATGGTTGAGTTCATTTTTTAATTAAAACAGACATAAATTATTTGAACTATTTAAAAGTTGTATTTACAAACAAGTATTTTTGTTTTTTACATTGAAAACTAAATAATAGTTCCATTTAGTAAAATTTTTTTATTTCTAAAACTTAACAATATTTTACATTATAAAATTAAATATCATTAGATTATTTTATTGCTTTTATCCCCATAACTAAACAAATATTTCTTAATTAGATAGGAAAAGACAAAATCTCCAATTAAAATTAAATTACAATTATGTTTAAAAAGATTTATAATTTATTTCATAAAATTATAATTAAGTAATTTTTTTAATCTTTATTACTCTTTCTAAAATAAAATTCTAAATACCTGGAAGGATTATGAATAAAAAAATCTATAAAGAAGCTGACGAATTGAAGAAGAAAGCATTGAAACTGCATGAAGAAAATAAGGGAAAATTATCTTTAGAACCAAAAGTTCCTATAGAAAATTATCATCACTTGAGTTTGGTTTATAGTCCTGGAGTAGCAGAACCTTCTAAGATTATCGCTAAATATCCTGAAAAGGTTAATTTATATACTTTTAGAGGAAATTCAGTTGCAGTTATATCAGATGGTTCCGCAGTTTTAGGATTGGGAAATATAGGACCAAAAGCAGCATTACCAGTTATGGAAGGGAAAGCAATACTTTTTAAAAGATTCGCGGGGATAGATGCATTTCCAATTTGCTTAGACACCCAAGACCCCGATGAAATAATAAAAACCATTAAACTCCTTGAACCAACTTTTGGTGGAATAAATTTGGAGGACATTTCTGCTCCAAGATGCTTCTATATTGAGGAAGCCATAAAAAAAGAATTGAATATTCCCATATTTCATGATGATCAACATGGAACCGCTGTGGTTGTAGGAGCAGCATTTCTAAATGCATGCAAACTCCTTAAAAAAGAGATTGAAAAATTAAAAATTACAATTATTGGAGCAGGCGCTGCGGGAATTGCTGTTGGAAATTTACTGTTAGATTTAGGAGTTGAAACTTTGATAATTTGTGATTCTAAAGGGATTATTTATTCAGGAAGAAAGGAAGGGATGAATCCATATAAAGAAAGGTTGGCTAAAAAAGGAAATAAAAAGAGAGTGAAAGGAACCTTAAAAGATGCCATCAAGGATTCAGATTTTTTAATTGGATTATCTGTTGGAAATATTGTTACAAAAGATATGGTTAAGTCTATGGCACCTGAACCAGTTGTTTTTGCATTAGCAAATCCTATCCCTGAGATTCATCCAAAATTAGCCTTAGAAGCAGGTGCTTCAATTGTAGGAACTGGAAGATCTGATTTTCCAAATCAAATAAATAATGTACTTTGCTTCCCAGGAATCTTTAGAGGAACATTAGATGCAGGCGCTACAGAAATAAATTTTAATATGAATAAAGCTGCCACTAATGCTATTTGCAATATAATTCCCGAAAAAGAATTGAGGTTAGATTATATAATTCCAAAAGTTTTTAATCCAGATGTTGCTCCTGCTGTTGCTTATTATACTGCAAAAGCTGCTATAAAAAGTGGTGTATCTAAAAAACCTTTAGACCCTGAGGAAATAAAAAGAAGAACATATGAATTAACAAAAAAATATTGGAAGGAATAAGACTTTATTCTTACTAAAAAATAATTATAGAGTGGAGTGACTCTTCTCCCCTCTCCTAAAAAATATTTCTATGAACTATAAGATTGCTACTATATAGAAATATACCTTTTATATTCTACTTACTCACGTTTAAGGAGAAGACTCTAAGTCAAATTACTTAAATAATAAAAAATATTTCAAAAATTACTTCACAAATTAAAAAATTTCACCTAAAATATGGTGAAAAGTAAAATTCACCTAAATTAGTATGAAATTATTGAATATAAAAAATTGAAATTAAAAATTCTAATTTAGTAATTTTAATACTTTGATACTTTAATAAGATATAAAGCATATAGAGGAAAATACTTTAAAAAGTGTGATTTTATGAAATATGGCATATTAACAGCAGATATTATTAGATCCAAAGAAATAACTGATAGGAATTTATTTTTTAAACTTTTTTCTGAAAAAATTAGTTATGTTAATAAAAGATTTTCCTTTCTCTTGCTTGTTCCATTTAAAATATATAGGGGTGATGAGTTTCAAGGTGGCATAAAAGAAATTAATAAGACACCTGAATTTTTGTCAATAATTAGAGAAAACTTCTACCCTTTGCAGTTTAGAGCTGGAATAGGAATTGGTTCAATATCCACTAAGATAAAAAGGGATATAGGAGAAATTAATGGAGAGGCTTTAAGACTTTCTAGCCAGGCCTTAAATATCATCAAAAAGGAAAGGGAGAGAATTACTTATTATAAACTCCCATCTGAATATAGATCTTTAGAGGAAATCATTAATAACTTTTACACATTTTTGGATTTAAATGTTATTAATAGAACATCTAAACAATGGGATGCTATAAGATTGTATCGAGATAAAAAAAATCTAAAGAAAGTAGCAACAAAATTAAATGTAACATTTCAAAATGTTTCAAAGAGACTTAGGGCTGCTCATTGGTTACAATATTATCAATTAGAGAGATTTTTAATTAAAAAATTGGAGGAATACTTTTCTCACAATTAAGCAGATTTATTTTTTAATTTGAATTTAATACTTTTTTAAATTTAGTTTTATTTATAGTATATTTTTAAAGACATTTTGAGATGAGAAATATAACCAGAGCTTCTAATATTCCTTTTTCATTAGAATTTAATATTTTTTAAATTTAATTAATGCACGCACTTCACTATTCTCTACTTTCAAGTTAGGAGGAGAGAAAATAATTTATAAAGTTATATTTTTAAGATTGTGAAAAAGAAAGTTAAGATATGAGAAAAATTAGTGTAAATAAAATAAGAGAAAAGGTGGCAATGCTTTGTAAAAAAGCAAACTATAAACTACCTGATGATGTTAAAAGTGCAATCAAAGAAGCATACAATAAAGAAAAATCTTCATTAGGAAAAGAAGTTTTATCTCAAATCATAAAAAATTATGAAATTGCTGAAAATTCAAAGGTACCAATCTGTCAGGATACAGGTATTGCAGTTTTTTTCATTAAAATAGGAGAAGATGTAAAAATTGTAGATGGTGATATATATGATGCTATCGAAGAGGGTGTAAGAAAAGGGTATTTAAAAGGATATCTTAGAGCTTCAATAGTTAAAGATCCGCTCTATGAGAGAGAAAACACATTAGATAACACTCCAGCAATTATACATTTAGAGATAGTTAAAGGAAAAAATTTGGAGATTACTCTAATGCCTAAAGGTGCTGGTTCAGAAAATATGTCAAAGATGACTATCCTAACTCCTTCTGCTAGCGAAGAAGATATAGAAAATTTTGTTGTAAAAACCATTAAAGAAGGTGGAGCTAACGCATGTCCTCCAGTAATAGTAGGAGTGGGAATTGGAGGAAATTTGGAAAGCTGCACACTCTTATCAAAGAAAGCTCTGTTAAGAAAAATAGGTACACAAAATCCTGATTCAAAATATTCACAACTTGAAAAAAAATTATTGAAAAAGATTAATAAGTTAGGAATTGGTCCTGCAGGATTTGGAGGTCTTATCACTGCATTGGCTGTTCATATAGAAACATCTCCCTGCCATATTTCTAATTTACCAATATGTGTAAGTATAAATTGTCATGCAGCTCGTAGAGCTTCATTAGTTATCTAATATTAGATTGTGAATTTATATACAAAGTTGACAAATTAGAAGTTTAATACTATGTCATTGCGAGCGAGGTCCTTCACTATTGCTCAGGATAGATTATATTGTATCATTGCGAGTGAGATCCTGTATTTGTCATTGCGAGGAGCAAGATTTTAGTTATTATATAATTAAATTTTATATTTCTGTCATTGCGAACGAGGTCCTTCGCTTATGCTCAGGATAAACTGCGCAATCTCAGATTAAATTTAGATTATAATTAATATCAATTAATATGTAAAAAAGGTTGAATATGTCAAGAACTTTTAGGTTAAAAACTCCCTTTAGTGAAAGGGATTTAGATAAACTTAATATAGGAGATAAAATCCTTTTATCTGGATTTATATTTACTGCAAGAGATGCAGCTCATAAATTGCTAAAAAAACAGATTGATGAAGGAAAAAAAACACCATTTAATCTTAAAGGCTCAGTAATATTTTATGCTGGACCTACACCTTCAAAACCTGGGGATCCTATTGGCTCTATAGGTCCTACTACATCATATAGGATGGACAGTTATGCTCCATTTTTTTACTCGTTAGGAGTAAAGGCTACTATAGGAAAAGGTAGTCGTTCAAAAGAAGTTGTTTTGGCTCAAAAGAAATATAAAGCAGTTTATCTTGCAGCTGTTGGTGGAGTAGCTGCATTACTTGCAAAGCATGTAAAAAAAGCGAAAGTTATAGCATATCCAGAATTAGGTACAGAAGCCATTAGGAAATTGTGGGTTGAAGATTTTCCTTGCATTGTAGCAAATGATATATACGGAAATGATATTTATAAAAAAAGATGAAAGACTTTGTAATTTTATTCAAATTTGTCATTCATTTACTTTACTTAAGACAATCTCTTAGCCAAAATGAGATTCTTTCCTCCGCTTCGCTTCGTTCAGAATGACAAACATTTTACTTTCTTAATTAGTTTGTTTAGTTATTAAAGGTGTTAAGAAAATAAGCTAAAAACCATTAATAAAATACCCAATATATGTTAAAAAATTCGTTTATTTATATGCTTCTTTTCTGTGTTTAATTCTATATATATAAACTACCTTTTCTTCATCATTTATCCGATAAATAATTCTGTAATTTCCTGATCGTATACGATAACCTTCCTCCGCAGTTAATTTAAGACAACCAGGAGGTCTGGGATTACTACTAAGAGATAATATTTTATTCTTAATTTGTTCAAATATTTTTCTACTCAAATTATCTAAGTCCCTTTGTGCTTGAGGAATTATGAATATCTTATAAAAATAGGTGAAAACCCCCACCCCCCTTTAAAGGGATTAGAGGAGAGCCCATAACCCTTTCTTGACAAGCGAATAATCTTTGTGTATACTTAAAGCATGAAAACAAGAAAAACTCGCTATAGTGTATACAATCTCAACTATCATTTAGTCTGGATACCTAAACATCGC
>JAUWOM010000100.1 GCA_030612085.1 Actinomycetes bacterium | reverse complement strand
GTAATTATAAGTGCACCAGCAACAAACCCTGATATTACTTTAGTAATGGGAGTTAATCATGAAATGTATGACCCAGAAAATCATAATATTATATCCGGTGCATCTTGTACTACAAATTGTATTGCTCCATTAGCGAAAGTTCTAAATGAGAATTTTGGAATCCAGAAAGGTTTTATGACAACGATTCATGCATATACTAGTGATCAAAAATTAGTAGATGGTCCACACAAAGATAAGAGAAGAGCCAGATCAGCAGCAATAAATATAATTCCAACAACGACAGGGGCAGCTATTGCAACAACTTTAGTTATACCAGAACTCAAGGGTAAAATGGATGGAATGGCTATGAGAGTCCCAGTCCATGATGGTTCAATAGTTGATTTTGTAGCTTTCTTAGAAAGAGATGTGACAGTTGAAGAAGTAAACCAAGCTATGAAGAAAGCATCAGAAGAACCTCCTCTTAAGGGAATTTTACAATATAGTGATGAACCATTAGTTTCATGTGATGTAATAGGGAATTTGTATTCTTCAGTCTATGATTCATTAGCAACTATGGTAATTGGTAATATGGTGAAAGTTTTAGGTTGGTATGATAATGAAATGGCTTATTCAAAAAGAGTAAATGACCTTATCAAATACATTGCAAAAAAAGGTTACTAATACTAAATTAAATATAAAAATTGGGAGCTTTTAATAGCTCCCAATTCATTTATATGAAGAATATACTTAATACAAATTTTAGAGGTTGTTGTATGAATAAGAAATCTATAAAAGATATTGATGTTAAAAATAAGAAGATTTTTGTTAGGGTAGATTTAAATGTTCCTTTAGATGATGAAGGTAATATTACTGATGAGACTAGAATAATAGCATCTTTACCAACAATTGATTATCTAATAAAAAATAATGCGAAAATTATTCTTGCATCACATCTTGGAAGACCTAAAGGAAAGTTTGTAGAAAAACTAAAAATGGATCCGGTGGCAATAGCTTTAGGGAAACATCTTGATAAAGAAATAAAGAAGATGGATTATGTTATTTCTGATAAGGTTAAAAATGAGGTAAAAGATTTAAGAAGCGGTGATATTTTACTTTTAGAGAATCTGAGATTTGACCCGCGTGAAAAAAGTAATGATGATAATTTCTCAAGAGAACTTGCAAAACTTGCAGATATATATGTTAATGATGCTTTTGGCACTTCACACAGAAAACACGCATCTATGGTAGGTATTTGTAAATATATACCATCCGTGATGGGTCTTTTATTGGAAAAAGAACTAAGATCACTTTCTTCTCTACTTAAAAAACCGAAACATCCCTTTGTTACAATTTTAGGAGGCAGTAAAATCTCAGATAAAATTGGAGTTGTTAGGAATCTTTTAAATGTTGTTGACACTGTGATTGCAGGCGGTGGAATGTGTTATACATTCTTAAAATCTATAGGTTTTGAAATAGGGAATTCCTTACTGGAAGAGGATATGCTTGAATACTGTAAGCAAGTTTTAGATGAATTTAAAGATAAGGGAAAGAAATTCATGTTGCCAGAGGATGTTGTTGTAGCTAAAGAATTCAAACATGATTCTATTTTAAAAACAGTAAATATAGAAGAGATTCCTGAGGATTGGTTAGGATTAGATATTGGTCCAAGGACAATTGATAAATATAAAGAGGAGATAATGAGAGCAAAAACTATTTTGTGGAATGGTCCAATGGGAGTATTTGAGTGGGAATCGTTTGAAAAAGGAACAAAGGAGATTGCTTACGCAATTATAGAAAGTAAAGCAAAAACTGTAGTGGGTGGTGGAGATACAATAGCAGCAGTAAAAAAGTATAGCGTTGCAGATAAAATCAGTTACATTACAACTGGTGGTGGTGCATCATTAAAGTTTCTTGAGGGTGTAAAACTACCAGCAGTTGAAGCATTAAATAACAAATAAAATGTTAATTATAAGAATAGGGAAATAATGGTAAATAAAAAAATTAGAAGACCAATAATAGCAGGAAATTGGAAGATGTTTAAGACTCATCTTAAAGGAGTTAAACTTGTTCAGGAAATAAATTATGGTTTAGATAAAGATTTAGATGCTGAGGTCGTTGTTATTCCACCTTTTACAGCATTAAGAAGCGTTAAGACTGTTATAGAAGCTGATGAGATGAAGATAAAATTAGGGGCTCAAAATATGCATTATATGTCAGAAGGTCCATTTACAGGTGAGATATCACCAGTTATGTTGAAAGCACTTAATGTTGAATATGTCATAATTGGTCACTCTGAGAGAAGGCAATATTTTGATGAAACTGATGAATTAATAAATAAAAAATTAAAAAAAGCACTCGATGTTAATATAAACCCCATCCTTTGTGTTGGAGAACCTCTTAAAATTAGAGAATTGGGAAGACAGAAGCAATATGTTAGGGAACAATTGAACAATTGTTTGGAGGGTTTAAATAAAGATTATATTCAAAATATTGTTATTGCATATGAGCCAATATGGGCAATTGGAACAGGAAAAACAGCAACTCCTGAAGACGCTGATTTCATGATTTCATTCATAAGACAAAGAATAAGTAGACTATTTTCTCCAATAATTTCTGAAAAAATAAGAATCCAATACGGTGGGAGCGTAAAACCTTTTAATGTTGTACCGATTATGGTTCAACCTGAAATAGATGGAGTATTAGTCGGTGGTGCAAGTTTAAATGCACAGGACTTTATCAGTATTATTAATTATAAAAAAAGATTAAAAAAATAGTAAAAATTAGAAAATATTAATCAGTACTTAAAGAGATTTTGATTGTTTAAAAAGGTGAGACATAAATTAAAAGAATAAACCTTGAATTAATATTTATACTTCTTTTAGCATTATTCTTAGCTATTTTGGCATTCAATCCAGTGTTAGCATTATTTGGTGATAATGCAAGATATATGATACTTGGAAAATCCATTTCTTTAGGATCTGGATTTAGACTGATAAATTATCCAGAAAACCCTCCTGATTACAAGGCATATCCAGGCTTTCCTATTATTTTGTCTATTTTTTATTTTATTTTAGGTTCAAAATTTATTGAAGCAAATATCCTGATAGTTTCCAAAATAGTTGTTTTTACATGTTTTATTTTATCTGTATTGTTTTTCTATCTTGTGGCAAAAAAGGATTTGGATAGATTAACTCTATTGCTCGCAACAATTTTTTTTATGACTCATCCTGAACTTTTAAGCTTCTCATCAAAAGTAATGACAGAGACTGTCTATAATCTTTTTTTACTTATCACTTTATATTTGTTTAGCCTAACAGAAAAGAAAATTAATAAAGATAGTAATTATAATATCAACATTGGTGATCATAATACTGACATTAATGATAGAGGAAGTAGTGAAAATAAAAACAATAATAGCAATAAGAAGAAGAAAAAAAACATCTATAAAATCAGTGATATTATTGGTGAGTATTTAAGAGATAAAAAATTTATTTTATTGATATTTTTTTCAATCTTTACTTTTTTAATTAGACCAATTGGTCTTTTTATTATCCTTGCTATATTTATACAAATCTTTTTAAGTGAGAACAGAATTAGATCAGGAATTTATTTTGTATTTACGTTAGTACCAGTTATTTTGTGGAACTTAAGAGTAGTAATTTCAAATAAAGTTAGTTATGTAAGTGAGTTTTTCAAGGTCAATCTCAGTGACTATTCCGAAGGAAATATAGATTTTATAAAACTTTTTGAAAGAGCAAAATCAAATTTCGATTATTATTTTAAAGCAGTTTTTTCGCAGCT
>JAUWOM010000055.1 GCA_030612085.1 Actinomycetes bacterium | reverse complement strand
CCAAAGCAATTGTTTTGTAAGAAGATTTGTGACCTACTGGTATATACTCAATTATTGTTTTTGGGTGGTGTGCTTAATTTAATTGCTTACAAGCCAGAGTAAGCCATTCTATTTTTCTGGTCTCTTTTCAATTCTAGTGGTGAGACATGAGTTTTTCAAATTTATAACACAGATTCGGACCACGCTCGCGCAGCCTTTATATATCAAAATCGCTATATGGCGGGGATTACTCAAGATGAGTATGATAGAAAAGTCTATCAATTTAAATGTAAATAAGGAGTTTGAATCTATTTTTTGGGATTATGAAAAATCTAAACCTAAAGAACATCCTAAAAAGTTTCCCTATTCTAACATCTACCCTTTATTTCATATAGGACCAGATCCTTATTATTAGAAATATGAGAAAGATTTTAATAAAAACAATCAAATTAAAAATTTTAAAAAAAATGAGATCTTAAAGAGAACTGAAGGGAATATCATTTATAAGTTTGAGAATATAATAACAAAAATACAAAAAGCGAATATTAAGAGAATTTATTAATTAAAAATAAAACAAATAAACATCTTAACAAAACCTCTATTTTGTATTAATATCAATATACAATTTAATGATAATGTTTACAAAAAGGAGGTTTTAAAAAAAGTGAGAAGAAAAATCCCAACAACACTCACAGCGGAAGAGATCAGGAAAATTATTGATCAGCCAAATAAGAGATGCCCCACAGGTTTACGCAACAAAACGATACTCTCTTTAGTATGGGATTCAGGGGCCAGAGTATCAGATATAACTAATCTGAAACCTGGAAATTTAAACATATCAAAAAAAGAAATAATTATTAAAAATGGTAAGGGCGGAGTAGATAGGATCTTATCATTTTCAGAATATACTCAAGATCTATTGAAAAAATATAAAGCAGACCGACCTAAAGGAGAATATTTTTTTAGCACTCTGACAGGGAATAAATTAGATAGAGTTTATCTATATTCGATGGTGCGAAGGTATGCTAAAAGGGTGGGTATAACAAAAAAGGTGGGAATGCATACTTTAAGGCACTCATTTGCCCTGAACTTCTATAAAAATTCTAATCACGATCTAATAAGATTGCAAAGAATAATGGGACACGCAGACATCAGAAGTACACAAATATACTGTTATATGGATTCTACGGAAGTCAAAGAAGGATTGAATGAATTTTATAACAAGAGAGATGGATTGAAACCTAAAACTTTAGAGGAGAGAATAAAGGATTTAGAAAAAGAATTAATCGATTTAAAAGCAAACTTATAAAGAATTTAAGATTTAAAGCTAAAAAAACCTAATAGGATAGCCTTTAATCGAGTTTTAAAAATAAATTCATATATTTATATGCATAAATCTAAGGCTAAATAGTTTTAGGAATATTAATACTTATAATTTTACTTATGATTTTAGTTTTTGGATTGATTGTTAAAGCTAAATGATAGAGTCTAACCTCTCTTTTAAATACAAACACATTCCCATAAAATAACCCCTTAATCGCGTTCTAAGTGAAGTAGTCAATATTAAAACCATTAAGAAAGGAAATGAAGGCTAATTTAGGACTATTTTTGAGTTATGTTTATATGTTAAAAAATTTGACTTTTAATGGGATCTAACACTTTCTTAGATAGTGTAGGAGTGCAATAAATTAGTGTTTCTTAAAGGTTTTGACTAACAAGGTATACAAAGTATTAAGGAGGCTCAGAATTCTAAATTTAGTTAAAAAAGGGGGAATATTTGAAGACAATTTAAAAGATAAGAAAATATAAAAAATTTATCTGGAGTTTCTGGAGTCAACTCGGCAGTTTTAATATTGCGACTTTTGCGACTCAATAAAAAAAGAGGTGAAAATTGAAAATTAAAAAAATATTAAATTACATAAATCTATTTGTAGCCTTTATTCTTATATTTGGGCTTGTCTTAGCTTGTGGCGAGGTATCAACAAAACCTGAAAAAGTTGAAGAATTGACAGAAGAAGATACTGAGGCAGATATAGAAGAAAAATATATATCTGAAATTGAAATTGCTGGAAAAATAATTAGAATTGGATTCTCTGCTGACGATATTTTTCAAATTGTGACAGATAAATATAAAATTGATAGTCCCACTGTTGGGGAGGGCAAAGTAACACACCATTATTTGGATGGCAAAACTCTTTTCGATATGACTTTTGAAAGAGATAAAACAAATTCTTATTGGGTTCTAGCCGAAATTATAATAAAAGACAGAAATTACCAAATCCCAGACATTAAAGAACAACCTCCTGTGCAGTATGAGATTGGTCATACTTCAGGTTTCTTAGCTGTAATTTCGGTACCCAAAGGAACTACTAAAAGCCAATTAAAGGAACTATTGAGTTATTTTCATTCATTAAAAGAAAAAGGTAATCTGTCTAAAGTAATGAAAGGACATACAGTAATTGACATCTTCGATGATAAAAAATGGACGATAAAGGAAAACTACAACAATATCATCTTAAGCACAGAAACGTACTGTAATTATATTAAAGCAACTTATAGTGTTGATCTCCACGGCGTTGAGAGAGCATCTATCGGTTTAAGTGAATGTCCGAATTATGAGGAGATAAAGTTTTAAATTGGTAAAGAAGTTGAATCAGTAAAGCTCAAGTAGATATTTTTAAAAATCAGATAGAAGAACTAAAAAACAGGATAAAATTTTAGAAGAGCAATTAAAATACCAGAGATCCAGCTATATTAAAAGACTTTTTAAAAGGTAATTTTAACTAAAAAATTTAGTATGAAAAAGAGCATATACTATACAAAAAGGAGGAAAACTTATGAAAAAAACCCCAGATGAATTAGTCCGTATAGCGTTTGCAGGTGGGGGATTCACCATAGACGCAAGCAAATACACAACAGATGAACTTGTTCGAATTGCGTATGCAGCAAGCAATCTTAAGAATAGGATTCATATTTTGAATGCTAATGTGAAGACAACAGATAAATTGGTCAGAATAGCTTACGCCAGTAAAGGATGCGTAACATTTGAATTCTAACTAAATATAAGAGAGTAAAAGCAACATATGTAAAAAAAGTGGAAGGTGTTGACCTATTAAATAACTCAAAATTAAGAAGAAAACTAAGTAAATTAGCAAGAGAAAGAGCTATTTCACTCTTTAGTCCTGACAAGATACACAAACAATTTAGAGAGATACTCGTAAGGTACCTATGAAAAACTATAATCCTAGAGATTATTGGGAAAAGTGTTTATCAAAAAGATTTGAATTATCAGGAGTTGGACATGCTGGATTTAGCGAATATTACAATAAATGGCTTTATAAAGCAAAAATTAGGACTCTTAAAAAAGCATTATTATCCCAACAGATAGATATTCATGATAAAATAGTTTGCGATGTTGGGTGTGGAACTGGGTTTTTTATAGATTTTTATAGGCTTCAAGGAGCACAAGATATTGTTGGGGTTGATATTACCAGCATTAGCATTAGAAATCTTAAACTAAAATATTCCGAATATCATTTTATTAAGGAAGATGTCTCTTCATCTTCATTAGTATCAAAAATTAATCGTAAGTTTGATATTTTAAATGTCTTCGATATCTTATATCATATCAAAGAGAATAAAGCATTTAGGCGAGCAATTGCAAATATTTCCAACTTAACTAAGAATAAAGGAGTTATTTTTATTTCTGATTTATGTGGGTCAAAAAGTATTGATGTTGCAGAGCATGTTGAGTTCCGAAGTAGGAAGATTTATGAAATAACATTAGAGGAGAACGGTATTGAGATTATAGCTATATGCCCCCTTTATTACTTGCTTAATCGATCAATATTTGGAATGATTAAACTTGTGGGGTTACGAGAAATAGGAATAAGCTTAGATAATTTATTTGCACCAATTTATTATTGCCTTGATGGGATTTTCTTATCTTCTAAAAGTAACAAGAACAATCTTAATTTAATTGTAGCAAAAAAGGTGAAACCATGAAAATAGCATTTATTGTTAGTGGATTCCCAAAATTAACAGAGACATTTATCCTGAACCAGATTACAGAACTTTTAGATATGAGGCATGATGTTGAAATATTTGCTAAATTTAATCCTAAAGAGAGGAAAGAACAACCCGATGTGGAAAAGTATCATCTTAAGGAACGAGTTCATTATTTTAATATATCCCAAAATAAAATTACGCGCATTTTAAAAGCAATATCTTTATTAATTATTAATTTTCATAAAAGTCCGATTAAAATATTAAAATCACTAAATATATTCAAATATGGTAGAGAAGCTTTATCTTTAAGATTGTTGTATTTAATTATTCTCTTTTTAGATAAGGAGTTTGATATAATTCATTGCCACTTTGGTTTTAATGGTATTCGTGGAGCATATCTTAAAGAAATAGGCATTCCAGGAAAATATGTAACCAGTTTTCATGGATATGATGTAAATAGTTATCCTAAGATAGTGGGTGAAAATGTTTATAATAATTTATTTAAGAAGGGGGATCTTTTTACCACAAACACACGTTTTACTAAACAACAAGTTGTAAAGCTTGGGTGTAATGAAAAAAAAATTGTAATTATACCCGTAGGGCTTAGGATTGAAAGATTTAAATTTTTTACAAGAAAAACCCAACCCGGAGAATTTATAAAAATATTAACAGTGGGAAGGTTAGTCGAGAAAAAAGGTCATGAATATGCACTAAGAGCGATAGCAAAGATATTGACTAAATATAAGAATCTTATCTACATAATCGCGGGTGATGGGCCATTGAGAAATAAATTAGAATCTTTAGTTTTAGAATTGGGAATTAAAAATTATGTGAAATTCTTAGGGATAGTTGTGCAAGAAGAGGTTTTAAAACTCTACCAACAGGCACATATTTTCGTTCTCTCAAGTGTCACAGCGAGCAATGAAGATAGAGAAGGGCAGGCATTAGTTCTTCAAGAAGCTCAGGCAATGGGCCTACCTATAATATCTACACTTCATAATGGAATACCCGAAGGGGTGCTTGATGGCAAATCTGGTTTTCTTGTGTCTGAAAAAGATGTAAATGCATTAGCAGATAGATTAGATTACCTTATTGAACATCCAGAGATATGGCTAGAAATGGGAAGATGTGGAAGGAATTTTGTCAAGGAAAAATATGATATAAAAAGGTTGAATCAAAGATTAGTAGAAATATATGAGTCTCTGCAACCCGACAAGATGAATAAGTTAAAAAGCTTAAAAGGATTACATAAGAAACTTGTATTTTGAGAAATACTTAAACAAATTACCAATAAAAGAACTTTACTAAAGTTCTCGACGCAGGTTGCGGGGATGGTCAGTATGCCTTAAAGATGGCTCAAAGGTTTCCATGGATTAAAGTGACAGCTATAGATATCAAAATGCAAGATTTTCAAAGTAATCATTTATCCAATTTCTTTTTTAGAAAGGATGACCTTTTAAATTTAGAAGATAAGGAAGCTTATGATTTTATTTATTCTATTGATGTCTTGGAACATATTCCAAATAATATCAAAGTACTTCGAAATTTCAAACAAGCGTTGAGGAATGGGTCATACTTATTAATTCATATGCCTTACGACGTCAGGAAAAAGCGTATTTTTCCTGATAAATTCTTTGCTAAATTTAATGCCTGGACAGAAAAAGAGCATATAGGAGAGCAATATACGCTTGATGAAATAAAATCCATTCTTCAGAATATCGGGTTTGAGATTGTAGAAGCAGATGAAAAGTTCTCTTTTACGCTTGTAAATCTTATGGAATTAGCCTCTAGAGCCTATGAATTATTTGAATTTTCGAAAGTAGAACAAAAAAGACAACTAATAAATTTTGTACTTTCGAACTTGAAATTAAAAGGCAAAACATTAGAATTTGAGCTTAGAAAACCCTTTAATGTCTTCATAAATCTTAAAAATGCTAAAAACCGTTCTGTTTGGCTGGGGAGAGAGGACTCGAACCTCTGCTTGTGGATTCAAAGTCCACTGTCCTACCACTAGACGACTCCCCAAAAGTGAAATACCTTATTAAATTTTCTCTAAAAATAGTATATCAGAAAGTTTTAAATCTTATGTCTCATGTCAAGATCTGGTACTGTTTTTAGATTATTTTTTTAAATTCAGTAAGTCTTTGAATTGTTCTATCTTTTCCAAGGATATATATTGATTCAAATAAAGGAGGACTCACCTTCTTTCCTGAAATAGCTATTCTTATCAACATAAATGCTTTTCCTGCTTTAACTGAAAGCTCATCCAGTACTTCTCTTAGTGCTTTTTCAATTCTTTCCTTTGAAAATTCTTTCAAAGAAGCTAACTTTGAGATTGTTAAGTTAATAATTTTTTCTTTATTTTCAGTTTTTTTAGCATCTTTTAGTGCTTTTTCCTCAATTTTTATTTTCTCCTTAAATAAGAAATCTGTTAAAGGAACAACATCTGATAATAGTTTAATTCGCTCTTGAATTATTGGAACAATCTCTTCTATCCTGCTTCTGATATCTTTAGATATCTTTTTCGGAACTAATTCTTTATTTTGTAAGAATGGTGTAATCAATTCTGCTAATTCCTTAACTGTTAAATTTCTTATATAATAACCATTCATCCAGTCTAGTTTTTTTGTATCAAATATTGCTGGATTTTTAGAAACATGTTCAATTGAAAATTTATTGATTAAATCATTTTTTGAAAATATGGTTGTCTTGTCATCATAAGACCAACCTAAAAGAGTTAAAAAATTTAACATTGTTTGTGGTAAGTATCCTGCTTCTTCATATTCACCAACAGCAGTTGCACCATGTCTTTTACTTAACTTAGAACCATCTGGACCCAAGATCATGGGAAGATGAGCAAATTTAAGAATTGGATATCCAAGTGCTTTATATATATTAACCTGTTTAGGAGTATTTGGAATATGATCATCACCTCTTATTACAAGTGAAATTTTCATTGCATTATCATCCACAACACAACTATGATTATATGTAGGATTACCATTGCTTCTTAAAAGGACAAAATCCTCAATGAATTTATTTTTAAATACTATTTTGCCATGTATTAAATCATTTATTTCTGTTACACCTGTTTCAGGTATCTTGAGTCTAATTGCAAAAGGCTTTTTCATTTTTAAAAGCTCATCTATCTCTTTTTTTGAAAGTTTT
>JAUWOM010000012.1 GCA_030612085.1 Actinomycetes bacterium | reverse complement strand
TTGAGCTTTTTTATAACAATTTCATCCAGACCCTCTTTTTGCAGATAGAGTGGAATTTTATATATCTCTTCTACATCTATATTATTGATAATTGCTTCTGGCTCTATATCACAAAATAAACTTAATTTATTTATAGCACTCTTAGTTAATTTTCTATCTGATCTACATATTATGATATCAGGTTGTATTCCTATACTTCTTAACTCCTTAACACTGTGTTGAGTTGGTTTAGTTTTTAATTCTCCAATCTGTTTTATATATGGAATGAAGGTCACATGTATATAGAGGACATTCTCTTTCCCAAGGTCATTTTTTAATTGGCGTATGGCTTCTAAAAACGGAAGGCTTTCAATATCACCAACAGTACCCCCTACTTCTGTAATTACAATATCAAAATCTTCTCTTTTTACTAATGCTCTTATATGCTTTTTTATCTCATTTGTTATGTGTGGAATCATCTGAACTGTAGCTCCAAGAAATTTCCCTTTCCTCTCCTTTGAAATCACTTTTCTATATATTCTTCCTGAAGTTACATTATTATCTACTGTTAAGTTTTGGTCTATAAATCTCTCATAATGTCCTAAATCAAGATCAGTTTCAGCTCCATCCTCGGTGACAAATACTTCACCATGCTGAAGCGGATTCATTGTTCCTGGATCAACATTTATATATGGATCAATTTTTTGAAGAGTAATTTTTAGACCTCTTGATTTTAATAGTCTTCCCAATGATGCAGCGGAAATACCTTTGCCTAAGGAAGACATCACTCCACCTGTAACAAAAATGTATTTAGCCATAATAATTCACATCTCTTATTTTAAAATTAAGAATTATTTTATATGAAAAAGTCTTTGCTTAAATGAGTTATAAAAAGGAATATTACCAAATGTTAGTATCTTTATGTATTTATCTGCTTTTCTTATATATATTTTATTTTCAAAATCAATTCTTATTTTGTGTTTACCATCAATGCTTACTCCAACCTTACCACTTTCTGAACTAACCTTAACCATTATCTCGTCATCGGGAGAGAAAATCACGCTTCTACTAAAAAGAGAGTGAGTACAAACTGGAGTCATAATAATCGCACTTATTCTTGGAGAAACAAAGGGTCCACCTGCAGATAAGGAGTATGCAGTAGATCCTGTTGGTGTAGCAAATATTATTCCATCCCCTTTGTATGTATTGTAAAAATTGTCATTTACATAAATTCTTGTTTCAATCACTTTTCCAAACGAACTCTTTGTAATGGCACAATCATTTAATGCTATTAATTGTTGATGTTTTTTATCCTCAGTTTTACAAGAAAGCAACATTCTTTGTTCTGTTCTAAAATCCTTAGCAAGTATTTTTTCTAATCCCCAATACAGTTTATCAACTTCAAGCTCTGTTAAGAAGCTCAACTTTCCTAATTTTACACCTATAAGTGGGATATCTGTACCATAGCAGTAATCAATAGCTTTTAGAAAAGTCCCATCTCCTCCTAAAACTAATATTACATCACATTCTATTTTAAAATCTGATATTTTTCTGACTAAATCAGGTCTTTTCTTTGCCATTACTTCGTTTTCAGAGATAATTACCCCTGCACCTTTTTTTTCAATCCAATTTGTAATTTCTTCTATCAATTTTTGAGCTTCTTCTTTTTTTGGATTTGTAATAATTCCAAAATTCATAGTTATTTTCCTGGTTTAATTAACAAATTATTATTTTATTGAATAATTATATTTTATAAAATCATTATTTTATTAATTTTTTTACAATAACCAAATGTTAAGAATAATAAATTTAAATTAATAATTCATGAGCTTCAGTAACAACTGCTTCTATTTTATCATCAATATTTTTGAGAAATGAAGTTTCAATTATTTCTTTTTTAGTCAATCCTTTCATAGCATAAATCCAAAACTCAATATTTCCATCTGCACCTTTTATTGGTGAAAATGTAATACCTTTAATGTTTAATCCAATATTTTGAAAAAAAATTACTAAGTTAAGAAGAACACTCTTATGTAATTCTTTATCCTTTACAATACCTCCTTTTCCAACCAAGCCCTTACCTACTTCAAATTGAGGTTTTACCAATATTAAATACTCAGCAATGTCTTTAGACAATCTTAGAATATTTTCCATAACTTTTTTAACAGAAATAAAAGATAGATCTATTGTTACCTTATCTACTAAAAATGGTATATTATCTGGTACTAAATATCTTATATTCGTCCTCTCTATAACAATGACTTTAGGATTTTTTCTTAGTTTCCATGCAAGTTGACCATATCCAACATCCACAGCAATAACATTTTCAGCCCCATTTAATAGCAAACAATCAGTAAATCCCCCAGTTGAGGCTCCAACATCAAGAATTTTTTTTCCTTTTACTTCAATATTAAATTTTTCAAGTGCTTTTTTAAGTTTTATTCCACCTCTTGAAACATACTCATGATTTTTTTTAA
Source organism: Actinomycetes bacterium (assembly GCA_030612085.1). Taxonomy (GTDB): domain Bacteria; phylum Actinomycetota; class Humimicrobiia; order JAHJRV01; family JAHJRV01; genus JAHJRV01. The sequence goes on along the minus strand of JAUWOM010000012.1, from coordinate 13,181 downwards.
AAATTTTAATATCGGAATTTTTTATAATTAATGTTCCTGCTTTCTCCACCCTTTTACCATCAACATAAACTTTACCTTCAAGTATTAATGCCTTGGCTTTTTCTCTAGATTCTACTAATCCTATTTCCACTAAAATTAGATCTAATCTCTTCTTTAATTTCATCTGTTATTTCATTTTTGATTGTAATACTAACTTTTTCTTTGTAAAACAAAATCTGCAATATTGATTAAATATTGAATTGGTAAATTTAAATCAGTAATTGAATTTTTTGCAAGTTTTATTTCTTTTTTTGCAATTTCTTTTGACTTTTTTAAGCCATAATAACTTGGATAGGTCAGTTTCATCAAATCCTTATCAGTTCCAGTTCTTTTGCCAATAGTCTTTTCCTCACCAATTTCATCTAATATATCATCTATAATCTGAAAAGCAAGTCCTAGGTGCTCTCCATATTCAGTGAATTTCTTTAGTTGATAATTATCTGCATTTGATACTATAGCACCACATCTAACTGATACTCTTATAAGTTTTCCAGTTTTATTATTGTGAATAAAGTTTAAAGTTTCCTTTCCCACATTTTCACTATTTGAAATTACATCCATAACCTGACCTGCTATCATTCCAGATGTTCCAGTAGCTTCAGATAGTTCTTCTGCTAACTTTAATACAACCTCATCAGATGAGTACTTTTTTTGTTTTAAAACTAAATTAAGACTCTCAGAAAATAATGCATCTCCAGCTAAGATGGCTATATCCTCTCCAAATTTTATATGACATGACGGTCTTCCTCTTCTCAACTTATCATTGTCTATTGCAGGAAGATCATCATGAATCAAAGAAAAAGTATGTATAAATTCAATAGCACATGCAATCGGCATAACTTTATCATGAGACACTTTAAAACTCTTCGCAACAAGAATAACAAGTATAGGTCTAAACCTCTTACCACCACTAAAGACAGAATATCTCATTGCATCAAATAATATCTTTGGTTCTCCCTCCATGGAAGAAAGATAATATTCTAATGATTTATTCACTTTTTTAACTAATTCTAATGGATAACTCATATATCCTTCCTACTCTATATTTTTTCTTTTTTATCTATTTTCATCTCTTCAACAACTTTTCCTAAAATGCCATTTACAAATTTACCAGATTCATTAGTACCATACTTTTTAGAAATTTCTATAGCTTCATTTATTGTAACCTTTAAAGGAATTTCTTGTTCAAACATAATTTCATAAAGAGCTATTCTTAACATATTCCTATCTAAAATGGACATTCTATCTATTTGCCAATTTGATGAATGTAAGTTAATTATTTCATTTAAATTCTCAAAATTGTTTTTAACTCCTTTTACCAATTTTAAGGTGAATTGATCAATATTTTTTTTATTTTTTAAATCCATTTTAATCAATTCATCAACATCTATATCTAATAAATCTGATTGATATAAATAAAAAAGAGCCTTCTCGCGAGCTTCTCGTCTTTTTAACATTTAGTACCTCTATTTTTCAGCAGTAATATTAACTTCACTTACAGTAACATTAACATTCTTCACTTCTAAGTTTGTCATAGTTTTTATTGCTTTTTCTACTTCTTCTTGAACCTTCTTTGCTACTTCCATTAAATTCTTTCCATAATTTACAGAAATATTAACGTCAACTATAGCTTTACCATTCTCAACTTTGACACTAATTCCTTTTGTTATAATTTTTTTACCAAGTTTATCCTTGATTGATGATACAAAACCTTTTTCTAATGGAGCAACTCCATCAACTTTATGAGTAGCAACACCAACAATAGTTTCAAGAACATCACTTGATATAATAACTTCTCCTATTTCGATTTGTTTGCTTATATTCACGAATAACCTCCCTTACGCTATTTGATTCTTGTTATATATTTACCATTTCTGGTATCAATTTTAATTATATCTCCTTTGTTGATAAACATGGGTACCATAACAACTGCTCCTGTTTTAACAGTTGCAGGTTTTGATTGAGATGAAGCAGTATCTCCTTTGAACCCCGGTGTTGTATTGACTACTTCTAACTCAACAAAATTTGGAACATCTAGAGATACCAATTTACCGTTATGTAATATTATTTTAATATCCGAGCCTTCTTTAAGATAGATAATCTTTTCTCCAAGCTTTTTTTCATCAACACTTCTCTGTTCATAAGTTTCTTTATCCATTAATACTAAATTACTACTATCCTTATATAAATATTGCATTTTTTTTCTATCAAGTATTGCTAACTTAAATTTCTCATCTGCTCTGAAGGTTTTTTCTATTGTTTCTCCAGATTTTAATTTCCTTAGTTTTACTTTTACTATTGCTCCCCTTCTGGCAATCTTTGAATGTTGAAACCAAATAATCTCATAAAGTTCATTATCTATAACTATAGTTATTCCAGTCTTAAATTCAGTTGGTGATATCAAAAAATCAACTCCTTTAAAAAACTAAATTTCATAAAAGATTTTTTCAGTTTTACTTAGTATCTCATATCCATCATCAGTTACTAAAACTAAATCCTCAATTCTAACTCCACCAAAATCTGAAAAATATATTCCTGGTTCAATTGTTATAACCATGCCTTTTTTTAAAATATCCTCAGAATTTTTTGTTAAAGCTGGTGATTCATGTATATCCAATCCTACACCATGACCTAATCCATGTAAGAAATTTTCACCATAACCCTTTTCAGTAATAATATATCTTGCAATCTTATCTAAATTTTTACATTTTATACCCGCTCTTACTGCACTTAAAGCTTTAGTCTGAGCTTGTAAAACAATATTAAAAATATTTTTTTGTCTACTATTAGATTTTCCAATAACTATCATTCTGGTCATATCAGAATGATAACCATCAATGATTGAACCAAAGTCTAATTTCACTAAATCGCCATCTTCAACAACTTTATTACTAGCAGTAGCATGAGGCATAGACGACATAATTCCTGATGCAATAATTGTATCAAAGGATTCCTTATCAGCTCCCAAATCTCTTAAAATAAAATCCAACCTGTTAGCAATATCTCTCTCTTTCATTCCAACTTCTATCTCATTAATTATTATACTGAATGCCTTATCAGATATATTTGCTGCTTTTATTATTAAATCAATCTCTTCTTTTGATTTAACTGTTCGCATTTCTTCAACCCATCTGGATATGGGAATCAATTCTACTTTTGGAATTACCTTATTTATTTTAAGAAAAACTTGATAAGAGATATGATTTGATTCAAATCCAAGTTTTTTAAGTTTAATTTCATTTATTAAATTTGAAAAATGTTTAATGTATGGTCTTTCCCATATATATTTTTTATAATAAGGTGCCTGTTCATTAGCTTGTTCAGTAAATCTTGAGTCTGTAAAAAGATATTGGTCATCTTGAGTTAAAAGAACCCACGAACCAGAACCCTTTCCAAAAAATCCACTTAAGTACCTTACATTGTTCTCATCTGATATTAAAAATCCATTCAATTTATTTTTAATAATTTTTTCCCTAATTTCATCTGTTCTTATTTCATAATTCATTTAGAAATCTCCAGTTTTAAAAAATCTTCGCTTAAAGTTTTATTCTTTCAAATTAATTCTTAAATAAATCTACTCTATTAGAGAGGATAACGAAGTGATTAGATTCAAGTTTTCTAATCTTTTAAATTATTTCTTTATATTCCTTATATAATCTTTTACGATTTGCCCACTTCCCTTTCCATTGAAAGCTTCAATAAATTCAGCTGCTGATTTTTTACTTGCATCAGAAATTTTCTGCTTATACTCATCATCAATCTCTTCTATTTCCTGCTTAAAAACTTTTATAGCATACTTAATATTCTTTCCAATAATCTCTCTTTCAGAAATACCTGGTTTCTTGGCTCTAACCTTCTCAGCATAATTTTTAATGGTCCAATCTGCCATTCTTTTAGCCAGTTCAGGTGGCATATTTTCAATTGCTATATCTTGAAAGTTTGTGGCAACATTTCCCTTAACAATTCCTGCATCAATTAATTTATGTATCAGTTCAAGAGGTGTCCCAGTTATTCCATGCTGAGCAATCTTCACACCAAGAGGAGCAATAGAATTTGCAATCTCACGAGTTCTTGCATCATCAATACCTAAAATAGGAATTATATTTCCTTCTTCATCATAAATATTTCCATGAACTGTTCCATTATTAATGGCAATAAGATCAGGATAAACACCATTTTCGTTCAGAGCCTTTATAAATGTTACTGCTTCATCAACTGTTGTTAATTCCTGCTCACCTGTTTCTGAGTCAATCTTTCCTATTTCACCTACTTCAACTTCTAGTCCATAATCTTCTCTTGTCTTTCCTTTCTCTACCATTAACCTTTTTATAAGTTTTGCAATTCTCGTAGTAATTTCAATATTATCAGTAAGTTGTTCTCTTGTTGTCTCTGCTTCTATATTAAAATTGTGAGAGGCATCAATTGCAAAAGATGTAAATCCAGCTTCAACCTCTTTTTTGATAATATCTTCTGCTGATTTAATAGCTTCAAGTGCATTTTCAGGAATTGTTATGTGATCACCATGAATGCAATAGGGTGTATTAAAATCAATTTCATGAGCTATCTCTTTCACATAATTTGCATATTCTTCAGGTGGTTGCGCAGTATATCCAATCTCTGATTTTGCAATTTCAAATATTATTGCAGCATCTGCTTCTTTTGCAGCTTCCATTACACCCCATAAGCAATGCTTAATTCTTACATTTACTGCCATTGCAATTACATCTTTATTCTTAAGTGCATTAAAAATTATTCTTCCAGAAATTGGGTTGTTATAATTCATCTTTACTCCTTCTTATAAGAGAAATTATATATTTTTTATTTTATAATTTGAACCTTTATTATTTTATATCTTTTTATATTCCCCATTTTAATATTCTTATAATTTTAACTCATTATTATAAATATATTTTTATTTTTCAATTTAACATATTTCACTTTCTACTTTAGTTATATACACAAGAGCTAAACTTAATATAACACCTATAAATGCACCGTATAGTGAGTATTTCCAATTGATATTAGATTATTATACTTCATTTCTTAGGCTTAAATACTTTATTACTACATTAAAGCTTTAGATGAAATATGCAATAATTCCTCCAATTGTTAGAAGTGGTGTGAAGGAATTTGATATAAAAATAGAAGAACTAATGAACCGCCCTGAACCAGAAAGTTATTTTAGAGAAGTTCCAGAATCAATAAATGAATTAAAAGAATTTATATCATTAGCATGGATACTTCATTGGCAGCTAACTTATAAGGATCGTGAAGGTAATATCAACACTGAGATTACAACTGCATACTAAAAAGAAATATTCAAATAAAAGGTATAAAATACTATAATTCTATAATATAGAAATAATGAAAATTGGCTTGTAATCAAAAAATTACAAGCCAATTCTCCATATCCTTTGAAATTCAAATCTCAAAGCTCTATCTTTACATTATCGTTATTCAAGCCTGTTATAGCACCAACACAGTCACTCTCGTTATTGACAAGAATCTATCTTTATATTTCCTTTATCTAAACTAGTTCTTGCTCCTCCTACACAAGTACTCTCATTTTCAAAATCTGAAGCATGTGTATCATACGACATATCCGTTCCATAAAGCTCTATACGAACTGTATCTGTACCTTTTGGACTATCAGCATCTCCAGCTCTAAATATTAACTTATAACCCGGTGTACCATTCCATTCACCATATGCTATGAACTTCACAGCAGCTATACAGGTTCCATCACTTGGTGGATAGATATGTATTACCTTCTATATCAGTTGTGTGGAATTTAGTATTATTCAATGCATCTTCACTGACATTGTGAAAATTAACTTCCCATTCTCCATCTGCAATACCTATTTCATGGTTAATACCCCAAATTCCGCCACCAAAGCTGATTTTGTACCAATCCTTTTATGGTAGTCCATCCTATTCCTCTATTATCTGACCTCCACCGTTTACATGAACATCCGCAACATAAAATTCACAGGTTAGCCGAATATTTGCCTCACCTGCATCTCCTACTTCGCTGGGATTAAATATAAAGCAGTACTTACCTGCATCCCACCCGCATGTATCAGCTGTAGCCATAAATTTGTATTTGTAACATGTTCCGGAATCAAGTGCCCAATCATAGGCATCATGGAAGCCATCAACATTACCAAAGACAGTATTAACTCCTGCCTCACACGTTCCCTTGCGAACAGCCCAAGAAACATCATTATAATTGTTATCCACTAAATATGCTCCAAAATCAACTAAACCGAAAACGATTTCGTCTTCTTCTGGTGCGGTAATTTCACCATATCTCTGAAATATTGCAGCACCCGAAGTAGTTTCCCAGTAACCAGCTTGAGTAGGATTATTCCATGTTCCTAACATCGAACCATCATTGCTAATTGTTCCTACTACATCAACATAGTAAGCAGATGAGTCATAGTAAATTGTGAAGGTTATATCCAAACAAACAGTTAATTTTCCTGTAACTGTCCAAGTGTCTGAGTCTGTTCCAGTTCCAGAGAATTCTCCAGTATCTATATTCATATAATCGATGTCCATTACGTGAGGATACGTTCCACTGCAGCCTGAAGATTATAATGCATCATTAATAAAATTCCAATAACTGTTACGTCTTTTCCTTCTCTTCGAACTATTCCTTTTCCTATAGGAACTATGTAATCTTCATCTGGAATTTCCGAGGATGCATCAATTCCTCCTGATTCTGCTCTTATGCCTTTAGAACCATAAAGTAGTTTATGCTCTAACATTAATACAGGATCATCATCTCGTACCGCTGATTTGAGAAGTCCTATTGCATCATAAGTAGTAGCTGGAGCTACTATTTTTATGCCAGGACAGCCAAAAGCAACGGCCCCCGGAGAGAGAATTCCAGGGGCTGTCCTTGCCAGGCTTTTGCCTATTGCGGAACTATGAGGATCTCGTCCTGGCCTTCGATCGGGAAGCCCCAACTTGTTTGTGCGGTGAGCATGGCATAGCCGTCTTGGAACTGGCCTGGGTCCAGGGACTCGGTTTCCACCTGGACTACCAAGTCGAGCAGGCCGTCTGCGTTCACATCCTCCTCATGGGCCAACCTGCTGCCTTTCTCTCTGATGGCAACCCCTGCCCCACCAAGCAATACGTTTCCGCATTCACTTCGGTCGCGTCGAAGTCCAGAGAGCTCAGTATAGCCACGGGGATGACGCCCTTGGAGCCCAGATTTATAGCGTTGGGATCGCTGCCAGGCTTGATGTCAATGGCGACCTGTAGTGTGTTGCTGGCGCCAAAGGAGTACATTCGATTGTAGTACGATGCGCCGTAATTTTGACAGTCCAGGTACTCACCCACTGTGGGAACCCCCAATCCGCCCTTGGTCTGGCAAACGGGGGCGCCTGTGTAGTCATAGGGAACTGTACCTGTCCCCGGACTATAGACACCTAAATTCCAGTCCGCTTCAACTGGCACAGACATAGCAGGTGCATAGTACGTGTTTACTTCTGGTACCATGCTAGGGGTGATTTCATCGCTCACCCACTTAACTTCCCAACTTCCATCAACCAACACAAACCTGAAGGGGTTGGCTGTGGATGCCCAGTAGGTGAATGTGTGTAGCCAGCCGGAACCGCTTGCTGGGTTGTTAGTGTCTATGGTGACACAGCCGGAACGTCCATCCGGCCCTAGGCGCGGAAGAGCATCGTTGCCCACAGTCAGGTGGGGCATTCCCCACACCACCGAGGCGTTCGCTGCCAGGGCCAGCACAACGACGAGGGCAATAAGTATTCGCTTTTTCATTCTTTTTCACCTCCTTTCATTTTTATTTCTTGTTATTTCTTGATTTTTTTAACTTTTTATTTAGATTTATTAAATATATAGACATTGACCTCCTTTCTGTTAATTATTAGAATTATTAGGTTTTTAAATTATTTTATTAATTATTATTATTTATTCTTTAAAAATAAAAAACCGGCTAAAAAACTTTATATGTTTTTAAGACCGGTTGTACCATAAGCTCTGTGAGATATAAGTACCCAGAATGCAATCTCACTTCAAAGCTTCCTTAATTCTTATATGTAATTAATATATATAACACTTTTTTATTAAAAAAGTAAGAGTTTATAAAAAATATTTAAGAGTAAAATAATAATGTCCCCTTTATACAAAGTGAAATGTTCTCTTTTACTAAACTAATTGGAAAAGGAGGATATGATGGAAAAGGAGTTAATAAATATCATATATTTTTAATTTATGTAAGTTTAAATTACGTTTCTTACCTAAAATAGAGACACTTTTAAACAAAATATGCAAGAATTGCTCCAATTGCTAAAAATGGAGCAAAAGGTATTTCATCTTTTATCTTTTTTATTTTAAAAATTAATAAAAAAATGCTGAATAACCCACCAATTATAAATCCTATTGCAATAGCTACTACTACTTTTTTACCTAGTAAAATTCCTAAAAAAGTAGCAAGCTTTACATCACCCATTCCCATACCCTTAGGATATACTAAAGAAACTAACAAGAATAATAATCCAACACCACCTGAAAATATTATCCATTCTTTCCAATTATTTGGAAATAAAAAATTCTGAATAATCAGTCCGATTATAATTGATGGAATTATTATTTTATTAGGTATTATTTGATGCTTAATATCTATAAAGGAGATTAAAATCAGAATTGTTCCAAAAAAAATTGCTGGTATTAGTTTTAATGGCTGATTTTTATAAATAATAAAATAAAAATAGGAGAATAAGTAATAAATTGATATAAGAATTTCCATTAATAGAGCAGTTATTGGTAAAATATAACCACAGTGCAAACATTTTCGGTTATTTAAAATGTAATCTAAAAAAGGGATGAAAAAATATTTTGTTCTTGTTTCACACTTGGGGCATATTGAAAAAAGATTTAAGGAGATTTTCTTATTAAAATTTTGATAAAAAAAATTATGTAGAATTTTACTAATTAAAGAACCAAAATATATAAATAGAATTATAAAAATCAAATCTCTCATAATTTATCTTTAATATTTAAGGAATATATTTACCATTAGAATATCTTATGTTTAGTTCTGTACTGATACATGTAAAAATATATACTTTTTCTTTCCCACTATAAAGATAAGGTTTACCCCAGGGATCTTTTTCAGGAATAGATCCAATATATTCTTTATCAATTAATTCTTTCAAGCAAATATTCAATTCCCCATCTTTAACAGGATAAGTTTTATTAGTTTTAAAATATTGTTCAAGAGCAAATCCTATATTTTCAAAATCCTCTCTAACCTTCGATATCCTTTTTCTCTCCAAAATTTCAAAATAAAAAGGAATAAAAATAGATGCTAATATAGCCAGAATTAAAATAATCACAAAAAGTTCAATTAAACTGAGCCCAGTTTCATTTCTCACAAAATCCCTTATCTCCAAACTTTTAAAAATATTTTTATTCTAACTTTTTATATAAAAATACTTTATGTATTTTACTACAATCATTAAATGAGTTGAATAATATTAGTAGAATAATATTTATTAGCTATTAAAATGTAAATTTTATTATAATCTCTTTAATAGTAAAAATTATTATCCAAATTCTATTATTGATATTCATTAAATTATACAATATAAAATTTTCTTAGATATCTTTTATAAATTTAGTAGAATATCTATTTCCAGAATGATGATTAATAATATCTTTTAATTCGAGTAATGTAAGAATATCCCCAATCCTAGCAACATCTAAATTACATTTCTTAGCAATTTCATCAATATGTTGTGGAAAATCATCCAATATAAAATATACTTTTTTCTCCTCATTTTTCAGGTTTTTAATTAGAGAGTCTATATTTAATGATTTTTTATATCCAGTTTCTTTTTTGGTTTCCTTTCTTATTTCTTCTTTACTTTTTCTTCTTTTTCTTTCTTTATAATCTTTGATATTTTTTATCTCAAGTCCAAATTCCTCAAGAATATCATCTACACTTGTAACTAATTTTGCTCCATCCTGGATTAATCGATTTACACCAATTGAATTCTCATTAAAAATTGCACCAGGAACAGCAAAAACTTCTCTTCCCTGTTCAAGAGCAAAATTTGCTGTAATTAAAGCTCCACTCCTCTCCCCTGCTTCTACAATTACAACTCCATAACTTATTCCACTAATTAATCTATTTCTTCTTGGAAAATTTAATCTCTCAGGAGGAGTTCCAAGGGGAAATTCACTTACTATACTTCCTTTACCAATTAATTCTTTATATAAATCCTTATTTTCTTTTGGATAACAAATATCTAATCCATTACCAAAAATTGCAATAGTTCCGCCAATCTCATCTTTCGCTCCAATATGAGCAGCTGAATCAATTCCCCTGGCAAATCCACTTACAATAGTTATTCCTAATGATGAAAGTTGATTAGCTAATTGATATGCAGTACTTTTACCATATTTAGTAGCTCTTCTACTACCTACAATTGAAATTGCTTGTGAAAGATTGGTAAGTTTTTCACCCATGTAATAAAGAATTGGTGGAGGACTATATGATTCTTTTAATAAAGTAGGATAATTTACATCATCAAAAAGCATTATTTTTGCACTCATTTTCTTCAATCTTATTATCTGGCTTTTAACCCAGATATCTATATTATACTTATCTGAGAAGGAATTTTTAGTGTTATGAATATTTAGTTCATTATTTTGATCATTTTTAAATTTAAATTCTAACTGATTATTCTTTCGAACAAAATTCCAAATTTTTGTTAAATTACCAAATTCTTTATATAATAAATAAAACTTTCGAGGTGTCATACCTTTGACAGCCATTATCTTCATAACAAGTATTTCTTTTTCATATATCTTAATTAGGTTATTCATTTCTACCTCTTATAAATTATTAGAAAATTAGGTCAACATGTTTGATAATATGTTTTTATTAGAAGTATTTTTTATCTGAAACCCGATATTGAATAGCTTCTGAAATATGATTTATTTTTATATCCTCGCTTTTATCCAGGTCAGCAATAGTTCTGGATACTTTTAAAATTCTATAGTAGCCTCTTCCACTTATACCCATTTTCTCTATCGCCATCTCAAGAAGTCTTTTTGCATCTTCATCTAACTTACAATATTTAGAAACATGTTTTGTATTCATATATGCATTACAACTTATCGCATCTTTTGAAAACCTTTTTATTTGCACAGCTCTTGCCTTTTGTACTCTTTTTCTAATATCAATAGAGCTTTCATTATCAGAATCTCCTGTTAAATCCTCTTTTGATAATCTTGGAACAAAAACATGTATATCAATTCTGTCTAAAAGTGGTCCAGATAATCTTTTCTTATAGTTAGATATTTGATAATGTGAACATCTACACTTATTAAAACTATCCCCTAAAAAACCACATGGACAGGGATTTGCTGAAGCAATTAGCATAAATTTTGATGGAAATTTAAAAGATGCTTTATTTCGAGAAATTATAACTTTTCCATCCTCCATTGGTTGTCTTAAAGATTCTAAAGCATTTCTACCAAATTGAGGTATCTCATCTAAGAACAAAACTCCATTATGAGCTAATGAAATTTCCCCAGGCTTTGGATAATTACCCCCACCTATTAATCCTATATCAGTTATTGTGTGATGAGGACTTCTAAAGGGCCTATTCTTCATTAAATGTGAATTGGAAGATAATAATCCTGATATAGAATAGATTTTAGTTACTTCCATAATCTCATCAAAAGTCATTTCAGATATAATTGTTGGAATTCTTTTAGCTAACATACTCTTACCAGCTCCAGGAGGACCTGTTAAAATAACGTTGTGACCTCCTGCTACTGCAATCTCCAATGCTCTTTTAACCTGGAATTGCCCGCTTACATCTCTAAAATCAATATCATCTCTTGGAATTCTTTTTAAAAGACTTTTTCTATCAATATTTAGTGGTTTGATATCAATTTTATTTGATAAAAAATCAACAACCTGATTTAGATTTTCAACGGGAATCACTTTTATTTCAGAAATCATAGCTGCTTCTATAGCATTTTCTTTTGGAACTATTAGATATTCTTTCCCTTCATTTTTACAATTAATTGCCATTGATAAAGCGCCTTTTACTCTTTTTATATCACCATTGAGAGAAAGTTCACCAACAAACATATATTTTTCAATATTATCTACCGTTAGTTGTTTTGTTGCTAATAAAACACCTAATGCGATTGGTAAATCAAAAGCAGGTCCTTCCTTTTTTAAATCTGCTGGAGCTAAATTAACTGTTATTCTCTCTAGTGGAAAATGAAATTCAGAGGAGGATATACCAGCTCTCACTCTCTCCTTTGATTCATTTACTGCTTTATCAGGAAGACCAACTATGTGCATACTTGGTAAAGATTTTGTAAGAAATACTTCAACTTCAACCTTAAAAGCATCAAGCCCAAAAATACCACTAGAGTCTAACTTTGCTAACATGTTTCCCTTCTTAGGAATTATAAAACCTTAGTATTTTATTAATTGCTTCTTATTTCAAAATTCTACTGAATAAAAGACTTGTGACATTTTTATAATATTTTAACAGAAATTACACATTTATGCAAATGTATAATAAAATAATATTAACACAACACAATTAAATTTTTATTTATTATTTCAGAGTTTTTAGAAGTGTTAAGTTAATTGCTACTTTCTGCATATATTCATATATTAAAAAATCGACATTCTAAGAATAAGAAATAAATAAATTTTGTTGAATTGAAAATATATAAAAATTTTTTAAGTAAATAACTTAAAAATGAAAATAAATTCAAGAGGAAGTAGAAAAAATAGGTAGACGTATAAATAATATGAGCAATATTAATTAAAATATGTGATAATAAACCATTAATAATAAAATTTATTAATTTATTTCAGTTCTTTTAATTTCACTTAATAATTTTATTTTTAAAATTTTTTAAAATAATATTATGAGAGTATTACTTATAAATCATTTTCCATTAGAAGGTTCGGGGAGTGGTATTTATACTCAAAATGTGGCTGATGTGCTTTTAAAATTAGGTCATGAAGTAATGGTTATAGCACCTGACCACAAACAAGTAACAAATAAGGATTTTCTAGTGAGATCTATAATATTCTCAAATGGTGTTAATAAGAACTTTCATTTACC
>JAUWOM010000056.1 GCA_030612085.1 Actinomycetes bacterium | reverse complement strand
CTATATGCACTCATAATTCCATATGCTGAAGGGTATCTGGGTTTATTTGCCTCTGCAGTTACAGTTAGAAGAGCAGGTAATTTTGCTTCCCATTTTACTCTTTTATCCTCAAGTTCTTGAATTGCGATTATCTTATTATCTTCAATATTCACCTCTAAAACATAAGTTATTTGAGGAATTGATAAAAACTCTGCTAATTGTGGTCCTACCTGTGCAGTATCTCCATCTATCGCCTGTCTTCCACATAGAACCAACCCATATTCACCTATTTTCTTAATGGCAGATCCTAAGGAATAGGCTGTAGCCATTGTATCAGCTCCAGCAAAAGCCCTGTCAGTCAGAAGTATTGCTCTATCTGCACCCATAGCCATTGCTTCTCTCAAAGCTTCATCAGCTTGCGGAGGCCCCATTGATATAACTATTACTTCTCCACCAAATTTTTCTTTTAGCTTTAATGCTTCTTCTAAAGCATTTTTATCTTCAGGATTTATAATACTTGGAATTCCTTCCCTCATAAGTCTACCTGTTCTCTTATCAATTTTAACATTTGTTGTATCAGGAACCTGTTTAATACAAACAATAAATCTCATATTTTTTCCTCCAATAAATTATTATTGAAATTTTAAATTACTATTTCCTCTATTTTAGCTTATTAATTATTTTCCCTGTTTTAATTTATTAATATTATAATATGTCTCATGTCAAGACCTGACCCTTTTTAGGATTTTCTCATTTCCCGGCTAATCATATTAGCTATTACAAGTCTTTGAATTTCATTGGTTCCTTCATAGATTCTTGTTATTCTTGCATCTCTATACATTCTTTCAATTGGAAACTTTTTCATGTAACCCATACCCCCATGAATTTGTAATGCTGTATCAATTGCTCTACAGAGAATTTCAGATGCAAAAAGTTTGCACATTGCTGATTCTTTAGTAAATCTTTTACCTGTTCCTCTTAACCAAATTGCATGATAGACCATATTCCTCGCAGCATATACCTCTGTTGCCATGTCAGCAATCATCCATTGTATTGCTTGATTTTCCCATATAGGTTTTCCAAATTGAATCCTATTCATTGCAAATTTTATTGATGCATCTAAACATGCCTGTGCTCCTCCAACACAACCCGCAGCAAGTGACAATCTACCACAATCAAGACCTTTCATAAAAACAATAAATCCTGCTCCAACATCACCTAAAACATTTTCTTTTGGCACCTTACAATCTTCAAATATCAATTCAGCTGTACTTGAACCTCTAATTCCCATCTTATCCTCTAATGTTCCTACTGAAAGCCCTGGTGTGCCTTTCTCAACTATAAATGCAGTTACTCCACCTCTTGCTCCAAGTGCTTTATCAGTTACTGTTAAAACTATAATTATATCTGCTCTGTCCGCATTGGTTATCCATATCTTAGTTCCATTCAATACATAGTAATTACCATCTCTTATAGCTGTAGTTTCTATAGCAGCTGCATCTGAGCCAGCATTAGGTTCTGTTAAAGCAAATGCTCCAAGCTTCTCTCCTTTTGCAAGCGGAACTAAATATTTCTGTTTTTGTGCTTCAGTTCCGAACATTTCAATAGGCATGCAACACAGAGATATATGAGCTCCTAAAATTGTACCGTGTGAATTACAGACTTTTCCAATCTCCTCTACAGCAATACAGTATCCTAACATTCCTGCTCCAGCACCACCGTACTTTCTTGAAATGGGAAGTCCCATTAAACCCAATTTTGCCATCTTCTTTATATTTTCTTCCGGAAACTTTCCTTCTCTATCCATATCTTCGACTACAGGAGCTATTTCCTTCTCAGCAAACTCTTTTACTGTTTTGCGTAACAACTCAAGTTCTTTTGGAATGGAATAATCCATCTGCATCTCCTCTCTAATGAAGTTGTCAGATTTTTATAAATTATTAATACTGTTTAATTTTTGACGTTCTTTAATAATAAATTTTTTAAAACTCTTTTTAAAAAAATAATATTTGTTTTGTGTAACTTTTGTTTATTTTACACAAATAAATCTACTTGGTACTATTACAGAAATTGCTAATTATTTTCCCTTAAATTTTGGTTGTCTCTTTTCAATAAATGCAGCTACCCCTTCTTTCATATCCTCGGTTCCACAGATTTCTCCAAATAACTCAGCCTCTATATTCAATCCCTCTTCTAATGATGCCTGTATACCTTCTTGCATAGCTTTTTTAGATTTTGCAACTGCAATTGGTGCCTTGCTTATAATCTTTTTTGCTATATCTTTAGCAACCTTTAGTTCCTCACCATCCGGAACCACTTTGTTAACAAGACCTATCCTCATAGCTTCCTGAGCACTTATCATATCTCCAGTAAAAATCATCTCTTTTGCTTTTGCCAAACCAATAATCCTTGAAAGTCTCTGTGTACCACCCCAACCAGGGAAAAGACCCAAATTTATTTCAGGTTGACCTACCCGAGCTCTATCAGATATTATCCTTATATCAGTAGCCATAGCCAGTTCCAGTCCTCCTCCAAGAGCAAGACCGTTTATAGCAGCTATAACAGGTTTTCCCATTTTTTCCATTTTTGTTAAAATTGCTTGTCCTTTCGCTGACATCTCTTCTGCTAACTCTGGAGTGAGTTTTGGCATCTCCTTTACATCTGCACCAGCAATGAAAGCATATTTCCCACCACCTGTTATTACAATCGCTCCTACATTTGGATCTTTTTCTAACTCATCCAATACTTCGCTTAATTCCTCCATAGTTTTGGTGTCTAAAGCATTCACTGGAGGACGATCAATTACCAAAGTTGCTACTTTATCTTCAATAGTGTAATTAACAAATTCTCTTTCCATAATTTTACCTCCATATTTAAATTAATTTATTTCTTTAATTTTAAAATAATCTTAATTTTTATAAGAGATTTGTGGCGTGGTTTCGAAGACATTTTAGTCGAGAAACTATGCCCAAATCTTAAAATATTCCTAATGATACTTAATTTTTTTACATTTTGCTATAGTCGTAAAATCCCTTCCCTGTTTTTACTCCAAGATGTCCCGCTGCTACCATTTTTCTTAGAAGATATGGGGGGTTAAAGTTAGGATTTCCATATTGATTTGCCATATAATCAGCTACATTCAAAACAACATCAAGCCCTAAATTATCTGCAAGAGTGAAAGGACCCATTGGCATTCCTGCTCCTGCCTGCATAGCTAAATCTATATCTTTTGCAGATGCTACTCCTTCATCAAGACATTTACAAGCCTCTATTAACATTGGAAGAAGTATTCTGTTGACCAAAAATCCAGGTATCTCCTTTACCTTAACTGGTAATTTCCTGAATCTTTCTGAGAGCTCAACTATTGTATCTATCGTATCTTGAGATGTTTCAATACCTGGTATAACTTCAACTAACTTCATAATATGTGCTGGAAAGAAAAAGTGCATTCCTATAACTTTCTCAGGTCTACCAGACCCACTTCCCATTTTTGAGATGGACAAAGCAGATGTATTTGAAGCAAAAATTGTATGGGGCTCACATATTTTATTAAGTTCTTTGAATAATTTAATTTTTAAATCAACATCCTCTGGAATAGCTTCAATTATTACATCGACATCCTTTAAGTCTTCTAACTTTAAAGTACCACTTATCCTTTCCATAATCTGGTCTTTCATTTCCTGAGACATTTTACCTTTATCAACTCTTTTTTGCAGAATATCGTTAGCTTTCTTAATACCTGAGTCTACAAACTCCTGTTTAATATCCCTGAGAATTACAGGAAGACCTGTATAAGCAGCTACCTCAGCTATTTCAGCTCCCATAGTTCCTGCTCCACAAATACCTATTTTATAAATATACATTTTAAAATCCTCCTTTTTTATAAGAATTTAAATTAAAGATTGTGAATTTTTTTTATTTTAAATTCCTTTATTCTAAAAGTTATTTTATTTTAAATAATATTGTTTTAAAAATTTAAAAAGGTAGTTCACATTCTCTCTACTACCATTGCTATTCCCTGACCACCACCTACACATAGGGATGCTAATCCATATTTTGCATCTTTGTCCTTCATTGCATAAAGTAGTGTTACCAATACCCTTGCTCCACTACATCCTACTGGATGACCTAAAGCTATTGCACCACCATTTATATTTAATTTATCATGATCAAAGTGAAGCTCTCTATCTACTGCTAAAACTTGAGCAGCAAAAGCTTCGTTTAATTCAATCAAATCCATGTCTTCCAATTTCAAGTTAGCTTTCTTTAGAGCTTTAGGAATAGCATATACTGGACCTATTCCCATAATTGCTGGATCAACTGCTGCTACCGCATAAGACAAAATCTTAGCTATAGGTTTTAATCCTCTTTTTTTAGCAATGTCATCACCCATTACTATTAAAGCCGCTGCACCATCATTCAACCCACAGGAGTTACCCGGGGTAACAGTTCCCCCTTTTTTGAAAACAGTAGGATAAAGAGCAAGTTTTTCTTTTGATATACCTGCCCTTGGAAACTCATCTATTTCAAACTTAATAGGTTCACCTCTTTTTTGAGGAACCATTACCGGAACTATCTCCTTCTTAAATCGACCTTCTGCTATTGCTCTTGTTGCTCTCATCTGACTTCTTGCAGCATATTCATCCTGTTCTTCTCTTGTTATACTATATTTTTCTGCTAAATTTTCAGCTGTTGCACCCATAATAATATTTCTTATAGGGTCAGTTAACCCCTCCCATAGGGTATCAATAATCTCACCATGTCTTAATCTATAACCCCACCTTGCTCCTCTTAGAACATATGGAGCAGCACTCATATTCTCAACTCCACCTGCAACTATTATATCTGCATCATTAAGTTTAATTGCTTGTGCTGCATTAACCACGGTTTGTAAACCAGAAGCACATAATCTATTTATTGTATACCCTGGAATTTCAACTGGAACTCCTGCTTTCAGTGCAGCTACTCTTCCAACATTAGGCTCATCACTTCTTTGTAATATACAACCCAAGATAACATCATCTATTTTCTCACCCTTAACACTGGATCTATCCATTGCCTCTTTTATAACAACCTTTGCTAAATCAGCAGGTAAAACATCCTTTAATGTTCCTCCAAAATATCCAATTGCAGTTCTTACTGCACTTGTAATTACAACATTTCTCAAACCAAACTCCTTTTTAATTAAATATCTTTATTAATTATTTACTATTTATCTTTGATAAATTTTATAGTTAATTTTTTATGCAAGGCTAAAGCCTTATCCTGCTTCATGGTTTTTTTAATGGCTTTTTGTATTAGCTCCTTTCTGATAAAAATTTTATTATCTTTTAAAGAACAATATGGCTTTAACCATAGATTTCTTTTCTAAATATCCTAACTGCTTTTTCAAGTTTTTCCATCCAGGGTTTTTGAGCTTCTTTGATCTCTTTATATTGTTTAAAACCTTGTTTTGTTATCGAGTAATACCTCTTATATGGTTTTTTAGGTTTATCCCATTTACCTTTTATATAACCAAGTTCCTCCATTCTTTTTAGAAGTGGGTAGATTGTGTTGGGATTTACTGTCATAATATTTCCGCTCATCTCTGTAATCTTTGATATCATTTTATTACCATACCGAGGTTCATTAGCAATTAAATGAAGTATAAGAAGGGGGAATATGTTCTTAGATTTGACTTCTCCTAAGAAGATGTCTTTAACAGTACATTCAAACTCTTTAAAAGATTTTTCGTTCTTTTTTCTTGGCATAGAGTTATTTAAACCTTTAAAAATTTAGTTAGTCTTTTTGTTAAGTAAACTTAATAAAAATTATTTATCAGGATAACTTTTTGTAAATTTTTAAAATAGATACATAAGAATTTTATTAAAAATAATAAAGTTTGTCAATTAATTTTAGTCAGTCCCAAACCCCCTATAGAATTTAATGAGCTACCAATTCTACCTGAATATTTCTTCTTTTTTTAAATTATTAATTTCCTTGCATAATATCAACATTTTTATGTAAAATAATAGACAGCATTTTAAATTTTATTTTTAATAGATTTTTTGTATTAAATTTAATAAAATAATTCAAGATTATAATGAGGGTTATATTAAATTCTTTTACTAATTTAAATTGAATTCAAAAAAATTTTTAAAAGGAGATTTCATGAAAAAAATATGGCAGAAATTCTATCAAGAAGGTGTTCCACATAGTATTGATTATCCCAATATAACAATTCCAAAATTTTTAGAAGATACAGTTAAAAAGTATCCCGAAAATATTGCAGTAACATTTTTTGGAAAGAAGCTAACATATAAGAAATTTTCTGAAAGTGTTGACAGATTTGCCACTGCATTATCTGATTTAGGTATAAAAAAGGGAGACAAATTTTCAATTTTTTTACCCAACTGCCCCCAGTTTGTGATTGCTTTCTTTGCAGCACTTAAGATTGGCGCTACTGTTGTGAACACTAATCCTCTATATGTTGAGAGAGAGTTAATACATCAGTTAAATGATTCAGGTAGTGAAACTATATTGTGTCTTGACCTTCTTTATCCAAAGATTAAAAAGGTTAGAGATAAAACAAATCTTAAAAACATAATAGTTACATCAATTAAAGATTATTTACCATTCCCACTAAACCTGCTATATCCAATTAAACAAAGAAGAGAAGGTCATGTAGTAAAAATTGAAAAAAAGACTGGAATCTACTTCTTTAAAGATTTAATAAGCAAATATCCCCCCTCACCACCAGAAGTTGAAACATTTCCAGAAGAAGTTGCTTTATTACAATATACAGGAGGAACTACTGGAATATCAAAAGGATGTGTCCTCACTCATAAAAACTTGATATCTAATACTTTGCAATGTGAATCCTGGTTTGTAGAAGCAATTGAAGGAAAGGAAACTATGCTTAGCGCACTACCCTTCTTTCATGTTTTTGGTATGACAGTAGTTATGCTTTATTCTGTTCAAAGTGGATTTAACATGGTTCTTGTGCCCAAGTTTGATACTGAGTCAGTACTTAAATTGGTAAAAAAATATAAAACAACAATATTCCCGGGTGTTCCAACAATGTATGCTGCTTTAAATCATTATCCAGGTGTTGAAAAATATGATTTATCTTCTATTAAATATTGTATAAGTGGTGCAGCACC
>JAUWOM010000061.1 GCA_030612085.1 Actinomycetes bacterium | reverse complement strand
ACCAGTCTGGGCAAAATGGCAATTTGCTTCAATTATAAGCATATTAGCTATATTAATATTAGGAGTTTTAGTGCTTAGAACTTATGGTACGTACTTTGCTCCTACAGCTCTTATGGAGAAAGCAGCTCAAGAAACTGAAGAATTTGGCAATGGAGAAGATAAAGCAGTAGAAGGAGCAGTTAGAGATGAGGAATTAACTGAAGAGGGTATAGTGGAACGAGAATTAATAACTATAAAACCTGGAGTTCTCGTACCACAACCTATAATAACTGTTTCAGAAAATGATTATACACAAAATTATATTGATGAATCTTTTACAAAACAACAAAAATATGAAAAAAGGATACCTACGGAAGAAACTATTGAACAAATTTTACCAATAGATTCAAATCAAGTCCTCTTAATAAAAAATGAATACGATAAGATATTATATAAAAGTATAAAATCTAAAGTTTTACAATTTCCACATTTTGATGAAAATTTAAAGATATTAGAATCTGAAATATATAAATATCTTACAGGGCAAGAACAATTACCTGAGAAGTTCCCACTGTTAATCTTCTCTGTAGAAAAAGCAAAGTTTGAGGGGAAAGATGCTTTCATAATTTCTGGTATAGGTCCTGGAAAAGATTTTGAAGAAGATAAACTTACTAAACAATTTATTTGTGTTATAGAAGCTGGTACAAATGAGATACTCTATCTAAAAACTGTTGACTAACGCAATAATCCTTAAAGAACATCTGTGATTATCATATAGTTCTCAGCTTACTTATATTTTCTGAATGCTTCCTTTATTCTTGATTCTAACTCTTCCTCAGAATTTATATTACTTACATTCAAACCCATATCCATAATAGCCTTAAGTGCACATCTTACTATCCATGTTATTTGAAGCTTCTTACCTCCTGTTTCTTCAGATTTAGTACCTAACTTTAACATGTATGTATACATTTCTCTAGGCATAGTAATAGGTACTCTCCTGTAATCAGTTTTAGATTCCATTAAAACCTCCAAAATTTGTTTTTAAGTAAAAATACTTTTATCTACTTGAGTATAAACTCCTTGATGCAAAAAGTCAAAAACATATACTATTAAAAGCACTATCCTTATATTTAATGGATTTTTTTAAGCTTATTAACTATAAGATCAACATTTTTTAAATATGATTTTATATCTAAACATTCATTTATCTGTTTATTAGTTAAAACTGCACAAATTTCATCACTGCTTAGTAAAACCTCTTTGAAACTAATTTCTTCACTCATTACCCGATTCGAGCATTTTTTTACTAATTCATGGGCTCTATCTCTTAATAAACTAGCTTTAACAAGTTCTAATAAAACATTTTCAGAAAATATAAGTCCCTTTGATACTTCAAGATTTTTCCTCATATTTCCAGGAAAAACAATCAAGTTTTTCATCAAATACTTAAATTTGAAAAGCATATAGTCTAATAAGATTGTGCTATTAGGTAATATGAGCCTCTCTGTTGAAGAGTGAGATATATCCCTCTCACCCCAAAGAGAAATATTTTCCATAGACACCTGAGCATAACCTCTTAAGATTCTTGCAAGTCCACATAATCTCTCACTGATAATTGGATTTCTTTTATGAGGCATAGCAGATGAGCCTACCTGGCTTTTAGAAAATGGTTCTTGAACTTCATTTATTTCTGTTCTCTGAAGATTTCTTATCTCTGTTGCCATTTTCTCGATACTACTTCCAACTAAAGCTAAAGTACTAAGGCAAAAAGCGTATCTATCCCTATGAATTATTTGACTTGAAATTGGTTCTGGTTTTAAATCTAACTTCTTACATACATATTTCTCAACCTCAGGACTTATATTAGAATATGTTCCCACTGCTCCTGATATTTTGCCATAACTTATCTCGTCTCTGGCATTTATAATCCTTGACCTATTTCTGTCCATTTCAAATACCCAGTTAGCCATCTTTACTCCAAAGGTTATAGGTTCTGCGTGCATTCCATGAGTTCTTCCTACCATTAAATCGTATTTAAATTTAATCGCCTTGTCTTTGAGTATTTCTATTAATTCATTTAAGTCTCTTATTATAATTGTGAGAGCATCCCTTAAATTCAGAGATAATGCTGTATCCTTAATATCA
Source organism: Actinomycetes bacterium (assembly GCA_030612085.1). Classification (GTDB taxonomy): domain Bacteria; phylum Actinomycetota; class Humimicrobiia; order JAHJRV01; family JAHJRV01; genus JAHJRV01. Next base: position 4,490 of record JAUWOM010000061.1, on the reverse strand, counting down.
GATGATGTAAGACCGAAATGTAGAAATCGAGCGTCTTGTCCAATATTTTCTGAAATATTTTTTAAAAAAGCAGCTATGTCATGTTTAGTTGTTTTTTCTATCTCTGAGATTTTCTTTAAATCAAAACTTATTTTCCCTTTTATCCTTTCCAAAACACCTTTTGGAATTATCCCAAGTTTGGTCTGTATCTCACATACTAAAAGTTCAATCTCTAACCATCTTTTGTATTTGTTTTCATCTGACCAGATTTTTTTAATCTCAGGTCTGCTATATCTTGATATCAATAAATCCTCCTATAAAAACATAATCTTAGTTGCTAATTTAATTAATATTTCTAATTTTGATATTTAGTTTATTACCAAATTGATTCCTCAAACTTAATCATTTGATCTCTTTCCGGACCGACAGATACTAATCTTATTGGAACTTTTACTTCGTCTTCTATTCTCCTTATATATTTCTTTGCTTCTTTCGGTAAATCATTAAAATTTCTTACTTCTGATATCTCCTCTTCCCATCCTGAGAATTTTTTATATAATGGGCTTACTTCACTAAAAATGTTTTGATTATATGGAAGCTCCTTATAATAGTTATCATTATAAGAGTAGCTATTACAGATTTTTATACTATTTAAAAATGAAAGCACATCTAATTTTGTAAGAGCAAGGAATGTAATACTATTAATTCTACTTGCATATTTAAGTAAAACTGTATCAAGCCATCCACACCTTCGAGGTCTTCCTGTTGTAGCTCCATATTCAGAACCTTTCTCCCTCAACATAGTTCCTAATTTCCCCTTAATCTCTGTTGGGAGAGGTCCTTGACCAACTCTGGTTGTGTAAGCTTTAGTTACTCCTATAATCTTGTCAATTCTTGTTGGTCCAATACCAGAACCGATACATGCGCTGGCTGCAACTGTTGATGATGAGGTCACAAAGGGATAGGTACCATAATCTATGTCTAAAAAAGTTCCCTGTGCTCCTTCAAATATCACCTTTTTACCTTCATCCAGAGCATCATTTATTAATTTTGATGTATCTAAAACATAATCGCCTATTTTTTTTGATAAATATTTGAATTTCTCCAACATATCATTGAAATCCAGTGGAGGAAGATTATAGATTTTAGTTAAAATAGCATTCTTTTCCTTTAATACAAATTCAAGTTTTTTCTTAAATATTTTTACATTTAATAAATCTTGCATTCTTATTCCAGAGCGAGAAGCTTTATCAGAATAAGATGGTCCAATTCCTCTTTTTGTTGTTCCAATCTTCATATTACCTAATAGATTTTCTCTTGCTTCATCTAAAATTCTATGATAAGGCATCACAAGATGAGAATTTGGACTGATTTTCAAGTTTGAAGTAGTAATTTTTTTACTGTGCAAATCATCAATTTCATTGACTAATTCTTCTAAATCTATGACAACACCATTGCCAATGACATTTATAATATCTGGATTTAAAATTCCTGAAGGTATAAGATGAAATTGAAATTTGTGTTCTTTTGTTACTACGGTATGACCAGCGTTATTTCCACCCTGAAATCTAACAACTGCATCAGCATCTTTAGAAAGATAATCTATGATTTTACCCTTTCCTTCATCACCCCATTGAGTTCCAATTACTACAATACCTGGCAAAATAAATCACCTTTCCTTTTTAATTAATAAATCAAGCATTTAATATTTTTTGTTTTTTTAATACATCTCTAGCAGTTATAACTCCCGAAACAGATGCATGGACCAAACCTCTACTGATCCCAGCTCCATCTCCAATTGTATACATATTTTTTATCTCTGTTTCTAAATTTGGAGACAGATAAAGTCTACATGAGTAAAATTTGGTTTCGATTCCATAAAGAAGAGTATCTCTTGCTTCCACTCCTGGAACTATATCATTTAGTGCACCTAACATCTCTAATATATCTAAGAGATATCTATATGGAAGTACAAAACTTAAATCACCAGGTGTTGCTTCTTTTAGAGTTGGTATTACTTTACTTCGTTTTATTCTGGCCATAGTAGACCTTCTTCCCTTTTTCAAATCACCCAGTCTCTGAATAATAGTTCCACCACCAAGTAGATTTGCTAATCTCGCAATATATTTTCCGTAAGCTATGGGTTCTTTAAATGGCTCTGTAAAATTGGTGGATACAAGCAAAGCAAAATTGGTATTATCTGTCTTATCTTTCGCATAACTATGACCATTTACAGTTATTACATCTCCATATTTTTCAGTAGAAACAACACCATATGGATTCATACAGAATGTTCTAACCTGATCCTCAAACTGTTTTGAGTAATATATTAATTTAGATTCATGAAAGTAATCTGTAACTGGTTTCATAACATATGCTGGTACCTCCACCCTCAATCCAATATCTACCGCGTTATTTTTTACTTTTAACTTTAACCTTTTTACCTCTTTCATTAACCAGTCTGAACCTTCTCTACCCGGTGCTAAAATTAGATTTTTGCATAAATATTTAGTTCCATTAGCAAGTACTACGCCATCAACCTTGTTATCAGATGTTAAAACTTTTACAACTTCGCTTTCAGTCATTACTTCTACCTTGGAACTTATATAGGATCTCATCCTCTTTAAAATGTGAGCACATCTATCTGTCCCCAAATGTCTTATTGGGGTAGGAATAAATAACAAACCATATCTTATAGATTTATCTTTCAAAGCCTTAACTCTACCTTCATCTAAATCAATATTGTCGTCAGGAGCTCCAAATTCTAAATATATATCATCAATATATTCTATTAATTCTGAGAGTTCCTTTTCAGAAATATACTCACTTAACCATCCACCTATTTTCGTAGATAGATTTAATTTTCCATCACTAAAAGCTCCTGCTCCTCCCCAACCACTAGTAATGGCGCACAGTTTACACTTTAAGCATTTCTTGCCTTTTCCTGGACAATCCCTTTCTTTAAGATCATTTCCCTTTTCTAAAAGTAGAACATCTAAATCGTTATTTTTTGTCAACTCAATCGCTGAAAAAATACCAGAAGGTCCTCCACCAACAATAATCACATCATATACTTTTGCCAATCTATCTCCTATTAATAAAATCTATTAGATTTAATACTAACTTTTTAAATAAATTTTTTTTGATTATTTATCCATAACAATTTATTATCTTAAACCATACTTTATTTTATACCATTCAATCAAAAATAAAAAAGACTTTTAACAGATATCTATATATGTTTTTAATATATGGCTTTAAGGAATAGATTTAATATTTGTAATAAAGAGTGTTGTTAGGTAGTTGGAGAATCCCCCTGCTTTAGCTATGAGGAGTTGTCAAAAAAATTATCTGTATTTTTTATACAGTAACAAACATTAGGGTATTTATGAAAGTTCTTCGTATTCTTCAGTATAATCAGCAAATTTTGTAAATTGAGGTCTAAAAGTAAGCTTAATATCACCGGTTGGACCATTTCTATGTTTTCTAATTATTATCTCTGCAATTCCAGCATCCTCAGTATCCGAATTATAAAGCTCATCTCTATAAATAAAGATTACTAAGTCAGCATCCTGTTCTATTGCTCCAGACTCTCTTAAATCCGCAAGTTGAGGTCTTTTATTCTGTCTTAATTCACATGCGCGTGAGAGTTGTGAAACTGCAACTACAGGAACATTAAATTCTCTACCCAAAATTTTTAAAGACCTGGATATTTCGGAGACCTCTTGTTGCCTATTTTGAAGATTAGCAGGTCCAGTCATTAATTGTATATAATCAACAACCACCAAGGCAATATTTTGTTGAGTCATAAGTCTTCTTGTCTTAGTTCTAAGCTCCATCATATTTATTGATGCTGTGTCATCAATAAAAATAGGGGCTTCAGCTAACTCACCTACAACTTTTGCCAATCTGGGCCAGTCATCTTCTTTAAGTCTTCCAGTCTTAAGTCTGGTTGCATCAATCTCTGCTTCCGAACACATAATCCTTTGGGAAAGTTGATGACAAGCCATTTCTAAAGAGAATACGGCTACTGGTTTTTTCAATTGTAGTCCAACATGTTGAGCTATTCCTAAAACAAGTGATGTCTTTCCCATTGATGGTCTTCCAGCAACTATGATTAAATCAGATGGTTGGAGTCCAGATGTTAATCTATCAAGGTCTTTAAATCCAGTTGATAGTCCAGTTATCTGAGTTCCCATTCCATGAAGCTTTTCAATCTGCTCAAATCCTTCTTTTAGAAGATCTTTTAAGATTGTAAAGTCTCCTTTAATTTTCCTCTTTGATACATCAAAAATTATCTGTTCTGCGGTATCAACTGTCTTTTCTATACTCTCTGGAACCTCATAGCCCATAGCAGCAATCTTTGTCGCTGCTTCAATGAGTCTTCTTAAAGTAGCATTTTGTGCTATAATGGTTGCATAATGTTTCGCATTTGCTGCTAATGGTACATTACTTATTAGTGTATGAATGTAAGCTTTTCCACCTACATCCTCCAAGACATTCATTCTTTT
>JAUWOM010000089.1 GCA_030612085.1 Actinomycetes bacterium | reverse complement strand
TATAATTATTATAAGAAGTTGCAAGTCTTAAATTAGAAGTAGCATTTAGAAAATAAGGAGGAGGTGAATTTTTAATAAATTATAAGAAAATAAAATATGAGAAAAATTTTAATTAGAAAATGATAAGGAGGTTTTTAAATGAATTTTTTTAAAAAGATATTTTTAACAATTGTAACACTATCAATTATTGCATCACTGTCACTAACATTTACCGGTTGTCCTAAAGCACCAGTTACTGAAGAACCTACAGAAGAGGCAGCAGCCACTGAGGAACCTACAGTTACTGAGGAACCTGAAGCACCAGCAGCCGATCTCGGAACCGCTGACAATCCATTAGTTATGGTTTTTGCACCATCTGGAGAAGCAGATAGAATCTTAGCAAGTGGTGAAAAAGTTGAAAAGATGATAGAGGAAATAACTGGATATGAAATAGAGAGCATTGTAGCTACAAATTATGCTGCAATGATAGAATCTATGGGTGCTGGTAATACACATATTGGTTGGTTAGCTACAGTTCAGTATGTTATGGCTAAAGAAAAATATGATGTTGATGCACTTCTAACATCTGTTCGTTATGGATTACCTACTTACAAAGGACAGATAATTGTACATGCTGATAGTGGTATTGAGACTATAGCAGACTTAGAGGGTAAAACCTTTGGTACCGGTGATCAATTATCAACATCTGGGTTTATATTTCCAATGGCTCTTTTAGCAAAAGAGGGATACGATTATACTACTTTCTTTTCAGAGATAAAAACTACTGGATCTCATGATGCTACTGTTTTAGCTGTATATAATAAAGAAGTTGATTGTGGATCTACTTATGATGACGCAAGAGGCACAATTGAAGATGAATTCCCAGATGTAAAAGAGAAAGTAACAGTATTATTAGTTACTGATGATATTCCAAACGACACCTTTAGTGTTATTAAAGATATGCCCGATGAAATGAAGGAGAATTTAAAGAATGCTCTACTTGAAGTTATAGGAACAGAAGAAGGCCTTGCTGAGTTAAAGGAAATTTATAGCCACAGTGGCTATATACCGGCTGATGATTCTATGTATGATGTTGTAAGAGAAGCTATGAAACTTGTTCCTGACCTATTTAAAGAGGAGTAGTCAAAAGTTATAGATTTTTTTAAAAATCTAATATAGATAAAAAAGAGAAGGGATAACTTCCCTTCTCTTTTTTTATTAAAATTAAGATAAATTGTAAAAAAATATATTATAATTAATCGACCAATACTATACAATTTTAAAAATCCATATAATTATCAAATTTATGTTTGTAAAAATAACTTAATTTCTATTAACATTAAATATAAATTATAAAATAATATAATATTAAATTAACTTTAAAATACAGGATTTTATAAATGTTAGTTGTTAAGAATCTTACAAAAATATATGAAGATGGAACCCTGGCACTGGATAATATTAGCTTTACTGTCAAAGAGAAGGAATTTTTAGTAATTATAGGATTATCAGGTTCGGGAAAATCAACATTACTTAGATGTATAAATAGATTAATTGAACCCACTTCTGGAGAGATATTTATTGATGGTATAAATGTAACTGCAGCTTCACAATCTGAATTAAGAAAGATTAGACAGAAAATAGGTATGGTTTTCCAACAGTTTAATTTAGTTAATCGCTCAAAAGTTATAACCAATGTACTAAGTGGGAGATTAGGATATGTAAATACCTGGTTAAGTATGTTAAATATTTTTCCGCAATCTGAAATTAAAAGAGCAATGGACAACTTAAGGTTGGTTAGAATAGAAAGTAAAGCGTATAATCGAGCAGATAGCTTAAGTGGAGGACAACAGCAAAGAGTTGGTATTGCTAGAGCTCTTATGCAGGAGCCAGCTCTGATCTTAGCTGATGAACCAGTAGCCAGTTTGGATCCAGCAACTTCTCATTCGGTTATGAAATATATTGAACAGATAAATCAAGAGAAAGGTACTACAATCTTATGTTGTCTACATTTTTTAAGTCTTGCAAGAAGATATGGTACTCGAATTTTAGCATTAAAAGATGCAAAAATCGTATTTGAGGGATTGCCTAAAGAAATTGATGATAAAAAGTTCAAAGAGATATATGGTGAAGAAGCAATAAAAGTGGAGATAGCTTAATGGAAAAAGAGATAAAAATTAAAAAACCTCATCCTTTCTTAAAATCCTTCCAATTTATTGTATTTCTTGTAATAGCTATTATAATCTATACATTAGCTTTTCATTATACTGAAATTGATTTTAAAAAATTAACTAACAAATCAAAAATGGCAAAGGCAAAAATCGTACTTTCTGGATTATTTAGACCCGATGTAATAGATCCAAAAACAGATGAACAGACATCCCAAAGAGTAGAATTTATCCCCACCAAGATTGAGCATTTCAAATATTTTTGGTCTGATAATGTTGGAGGAAAGTTTAATAATCCAACAGCTAATCCGGAGTGGATACCCCCATCTGATTTTAGTGGTCCAGCTACACTTACATTGACTTTAAAAGATGCTAAAGATAATGAGAAGGAATTTCCTATAACTTCTGAGGTTTACACTGAGTTTGAATGCGAAATTACTGGACCATCTATAGAAGAGTTACAAAAAACTTCAGGTCCCTATATAACTCTATCTAAATATTGCGGAGGGAAAAAAGAAGAAATTACTGTAGAAGGACACAACTTTAAACCACTATCAGAAGGTCAGATGTGGATAGAGGATCCTATTGGAAAAGATAGTAGATTATATCGAATTGGTGAGAAGACAGAATTTGCTGAGTTTAAAACTGATGAAAATGGTAATTTCACTACTACTTTTAATGTTCCTGCTGTAGATTATAAGGGTATAGGGTTAGAGCATTATATAGAAGCGAAAGTAATTCGGAAAATTGGAGGATCTACTGCCAGCAAGACATTAAAACAGGTTGCTGAAAAAATGATAGAAACAGTTTTTCTGGCTTTGATGGCAACAAGTTTAGGTATTTTAGTAGCTATCCCCATGAGTTTCATGGCAGCAAAAAATTTGATGAGAGGTCATCCTGTCACTTTAAGTATTTATTATATTGTTCGTGCAATATTTAACATACTTAGATCTATTGAGCCATTAATTATAGCTATAGTTTTTACTGTATGGTTAGGACTTGGACCATTTGCTGGTGTTTTGGCATTGGCCTTACATTCTATTGCAGCCTTGGGTAAGCTTTATTCGGAGCAAATTGAAGCAATTGACTCTGGACCTATAGAAGCAGTTGCTTCTACTGGTGCTAATAAAATGCAGGTTATAAGATTTGCTGTAGTTCCTCAAATTATTCCTCAATTCTTAGCATTTACAATTTACAGATGGGATATCAATGTTAGGATGTCAACTATTATTGGTTTTGTTGGTGGTGGAGGAATAGGATATCTCCTGCAGCAATTTATAAATCTTATGCAATACGAAAGAGCTGGTACAGCTGTTTGGGCAATAGCTATAGTTGTTTCTGCATTTGATTTTATAAGCGCAATCATAAGAGAGAAAGTAATGTGAGAAATCCTCTTAACTCTTATCTGCACATCATTTAAAGGATTATTATTACTGCTATTTAGATCTGTTTACATAAGCTATTTGTAGGTTAGAGAGTGTGTTTTTATAAGCTATGTACTCCTCATGAGAGAGATTCTTTTCACAAGCACTAACTAAGGCAGCTAATGCGTCTATGGCTAATTTTGCCTGTTTTAAATCCAAATATTTCTTGTTTTGTTCCTCAGGAAGTCCCAATTTTTGATAACCTAAGCTTGATAGGCTAGTCATCATCTGCATTACAACATCTTTTACAGTGATCTTTTCCATCTGCTCTTTTAGTTTTTTTAGAAATTCTTCTTCTTTTTTCCTTTCTTCCTCAGTCTTTTTAGTTTCTTCTTTTTCTCTTTCGTGGTTAGCTTTTATACTTTTGGCTTTTTTTGTTTCCTGTTTATTTTTTTTACTTTCTTTTTTCTTTCTTGTTTGCTTGGTTTTTTTATTTTTATCTCTTTTCTCTTTAGCTTTATCACCTTTATTAGCCATAAATAATCACCTCATTTTTATCCGACATATAACCGTTAATCTTTATTTTGAAACATTTATTAATCTTAATTCACAAAAAGTAAGTAAGCCTATAATTCTCGCAATGAATTAATCTTCAAGTAATAATACATCTATGCCCAAATCTTTTCTTATTCTTTCTGCCAGTTCTCTTGCTTTTCCTACAGATGACTTTCCTTCCTCAGTAGTACATCCCATTACTAATAGATTTATATCCTTATGCTTCTTTAAAAAATCTTCTATCTGTTCTGAAATTATTCCCTCCACCATCTCAACTTTTGCACTAACTCCAGTTTTAGTTGCTTTATCTTGAGCCATACTTAGTATTAATCGACCGCATTCTCTCAAGTCATCGAGAACAGTGTCTATCACTATCTTTCCAGT
>JAUWOM010000058.1 GCA_030612085.1 Actinomycetes bacterium | reverse complement strand
TTCCCATATAACTTTTTCTCCACCTGGATAAAAAACGATTTGAAATGCAAACACAAATAAAATTAAAGGTAATCCCACTTTTAAAATTATTTTAAAAAATTCTTTAGAAACTCTTCCCAAAAAGGCAATGGGGGTGATTATTAATAAAAAAAGAAGTATTGGAAAATGAATCCAATTTATAGTATATAAAGAGACTATAATAAAGCCTAAAACAGTTAATTTAGTTAGTGGATTTAATCTATGAATTGGACTATCTTTAAGAATAAAAAATGTTCTATATTTCATGTATATAACTTTAAATCATTATAATTCAAGAGAATAAATCTCTTGCCTTATAAATTTATTTTTTAAAAAAATTTTTTAAAATAATTTTTACAACACATTTTCAGTAATAAATTGCTTCCATGATTCCCTCTCTTTCTTTCTTTTTCTTCGACTACTTAGATGCCGCCACACTTCTCCTCTTTCTTTTTTATGATGATAGTCTATTGATAAGGCGTGAAGAAAACGGTTTATACATTTATCTGTGTTTTCATAGTAATTCAATTTTATAAATGCATAATAAAAAGTTTTGCTAAAAATACTCTGTTTTACCATTTTTCCAACATCTACAAACAACCCAACAATTTCATCTTTGTTATCATCAAACCAATCAATTAGTAAATTTCTCTGTCTTTTGTTTAAACCACTATTATTTTTACCCATTAATCTTACCTTCCTCGCATGTTAAAATGATCTAAGTAATTTCAGTACACTTAGACATAATTAATAATACATAAAATTATGAATCTTTTACCTTTTTGTAAAAACAATTTAGTCATACACCCTCTTAAAATTATCCTTACTGTCTTTAAATTCCTCTATTGCACTTTTCAACTCCTCTAAAGTTAGTTCAATGCCTTTTTCCTTACCAAAGTTAAATGTTATATAAAATTTTGCATCTTCCTTGTTGTAGCCTTTCTTTAACATCAACTGCCATAATTCATTAATAAGCATCACTTTTTCTTTAGATATTTTTTTGGGTTTCTTGAATATCTTATTATTGTCTTCCCTTTTAATATTTTCCTCTTTTACTTCCTTAGAAAAGTGGGGACAATGTTGAGGAAAATCACAAGGACAAAATCTACCTATTTTTGGTTTAAAATTCCCTTTTTTAATTTCTTCTAATACTTTAAATACCAACTCTTTTGCTTTATCTAATTGTTTAATTCCTCTTTTAGTAGATAGTGAAGTATTTGACCTCAAATGATATATAGTTAATTTTTCAGGAAGAATATTCCATGTTTTCTCTGCTGCAATATGATAAATAGAAAGCTGGAGATCCTCATTTAGATCATAAATAGTTGGAATAACTTTTCCTGACTTATAATCAATAATTTCAAGATTTCCGGAGGGTAGTTTATCAACTCTATCGATAAGACCAGTCAAGATTATATTATTAAAATCTACTTTAAAATAATATTCTACACTTATAGGTTTTTTGTAATCTTTTTTGTTTAAATTGTAAAACTCTTTAAGAATATTTTCACCAAGCAAAAAATGTTCCTTCTCGTTTTCTTTAGTCTCATATCCTTCAGATAACCAATTATCCTTATAATATTTTAAAAAGTCATCTAAAGCAGGAGGTTTTAAAAACATATCCTTAAAAAAATATGCTACTAGCTTGTGCAAGGAATTTCCAAAAGAGAAATAGGGTTTTGGTAGTAATTTCAGTCCATCAATATACACTAATTTATATTGTAGCGGACAATTTAAATAGGTAGAAATTGCTGAATAACTTAATTTGTTTATCATCATTTTAACACCTCACTGTCTTTACAAAACATTGTTTTTACTCTACTACCAGCACTCACCTCTACTGTGTCCAGATGGTAATAATAATACCTTAAGTTATCATTGCCTTCTAAAAAATAAGTATACTATTACTTAAAGATGTGCTCTTCTAAGAAATTTTGCTTTTTAAGAAAATAAAGCAAAGGAATACCTAATATAAAGCAAATTATAAATTCAGAAATTCCTATATATAGAACATTAAGAAAATATGGCAATCCAAAAATTAAGTGTAAATAAGAGCTTACACCCAGAGCATTTACTACAATTGGAGGTAATGGAGCAAACCAAATATTAGGCATTTTTGAAGTTAAATAAGCAGCAATTAAAGTGCAGAGACTACCTAAAATTATATCCCATGGTCCTAATCCACCTATTATATTTGCTACTAAGCAACCAGCAAATAGTCCCCAGGCTGTAGATGCCCTTAGAAATGGAAGTACTGTTAAAATCTCAGCAATTCTAAATTGAATAGGCCCAAAACTAATTGGAGCAAAACCTAATGTAAGAACAACATAGATGGCTCCCACTATTGAAGCCAGAGCTGCATCTTTTGCAGAGAGAGGTAGCTTGAAGCTATCGTCTTTTTTATTTTTATCTCTTTTATTATTAGCTTTCTTGAAAAACATAAATTTTGATTAAAAGAGAATATCAAATGTATTATAATCTCTTGATTTTTTATATTCATCAATTATGACTTCTTTGATTACAGCTGATCTTGGTCCTGTTTTAATTACCTCTATGAATTTATTTATATCTTCCTCTTTTCCTTCAGCATATATTTCCACACTGCCATCATATTTATTTCTAACAGTACCATTAATATTTAACTTATCCGCATATCTAATAGCATAGAATCTAAATCCAACTCCATGTACATAACCTTTTACTATAATGTGTATATACTTATCAGCCATTTTAACCAAAGTATATAAATATAATCAAAATACCTGTTAAATAATAATTAATAAAAAACAAAATTGTTAAAATTTCAAATTATATTATTATTAATTAAAATTATTTTAATATAGATATTTTAATTCTCCATTAGATATAAATTTGTTTAAAAGTTTTTTTTGTAATATTCTTAATTTTCTTGTCCACCAATGTTCATAAGGATTCATTGGCTTTACTAAAATCGTAAATATTCCAAACCAGTTTCCACCCAGAATATCTGTAAACATCTGGTCTCCAACAATTGCAATATACTTTTTATCTAAGCTTAAAATTTTAGTTGCTTTCCTGAAAGACCATGGAAGGGGTTTAACAGCATTAAATATAAATGGTACCTGAAGTTTATCCGCTATTTTTTTTACTTTGTAAGCAGAGTTGTTTGAAATAACACATACTTTAAATCCTCTTTCTATTAGATTTTTAAACCAGGATTTAAGCTCTTCTGAAACTATAAAGTGATGATGAGGTAGTATTGTATTGTCTAAATCAATGATTAATCCTTTTATTTTTAATGACTTTATCTTGTCTAAATCTATAGTATATATTGAGGAATAATAAAGATGCGGACATAATTTAGACTTTTTCATATTACCTTTCTAAACTATTTAAGAAATTAAAAAATTCAGTTTCAGAATTAGTAAAAAAATGGCTATGTGAATCTGGGTCATCAACAACAAAATACAAATAGTCGACATCAGCAGGTTCAAGTGCTGCTTTTATCGACTTTATTCCAGGATTACAAATTGCTGTTGGAGGGAGTCCCTTATATATTCTCGTATTATAAGGAGAATCAGTATCTAAATCAGATATGGTTAGTTTATCATCCCATTTTGAAAGAGCATATCTTAATGTCGCATCTATTGCAAGTGGCATATCTATTTCAAGCCTATTATAAATAACAGCAGAAACCAATCCTCTCTCCTCAGCGATATATACTTCCCTTTCAATTAATGAAGCAATAGTTATTATATCTTTAATGTTTATATCATTCTGCTTGGCTAAACTAAAATCTAAATCTTTAGTCTCTGTTTCAAACTGTTTTAACAATGTATCTATTAAATTATGAGCAGATGTTTCCTTTAAAAATGTATATGTCTTTGGAAATAAAAATCCTTCTAAGCTTTCAGCATCTTCTAAGAAATTATAATTGAACTCTTCTGGTATTGCTTCGCATATAAAGTTTCTCTTAGAAATAGTAGATATTTCCTCAACTCTATTAGCAATTTGCTCTAAAGTAAAACCTTCTGGGATTACCAGTGTAAATGTTTCTGGCTGAGGAGGTCCCTGAATTAATTTATCAAGAACTACAGCATATGAGGAGTTGATATCAAATATATATTTACCAGATTTAATTTCCGTACCTTTTTTCATATATTTAACATAATATTTGAAGAGCCAGGCGTTCTTAATTACTTTATTTTCTTCTAAGATATTTGCTATCTTATTTATTGGCATACCCTCTTCAATTGCAAGCTCTATATTTCCCCTATCATCATGTGGTCTAAACAGAACCTCAAAAAAAATTTTTAGAATATAAGACTCTAAAAATACTAATAAAATTAAAATTATTATAAATACTGCTAAAATAAATTTTTTAAATTCCTTCATTTTCTCTTTTTAAATAGTTTAAATAACTTTGAAGAATTAAACTTGCTGCTATTTTATCATCCAATTTTTTAATCTTTCTTCTATCCTTAATTCTAAGTACTACCTCTTTTAATAATCTATTTGCATGTCTGGTTGACATTCTTTCATCCCAGAATTTTAACTTTATCTTTATATTCGTCATATCTTTAAAAGTTTCTTCAACCTCTTCCTTTATTTTTACCGCTTGTTTGCCCATTTCACCTCTAAGAGTGATAGGTAAACCGACAACCACTTCATCAATATTTTCTTTCTGAATAATATTTTCTAAAATAGTTTTTGTTTTAGAAGAATTTTCTATTATTTCTAAGGGATGAGCAAAAAGTAACAATTCATCTGATATTGCGATACCTATTCTTTTTTCACCCCAATCTAAACCCATTTTTTTCATATCTAAATTTTAAGGAAGTCATTGTAGGGCAACCCTTTAGGGTTGCAACTTATAAACTACATATATTATATTTTTCTAAATTTTATTTATTACTATGACATTGTTTTTACAAAGCAAGGCTAAAGCCTTGCTCTACATCTTAGTTAAGAAACTTTGCCCAAATCTTTTACTATCTTGATTGCTTTATCAATAGCTAATTTTGTTCCTTTTGTATTTTTTCCACCCACCTGAGCAAATTCTTTCTTTCCACCACCTCCACCATCAATATATTTAGAAATAGCATTAGCTATCTCATTACAATCTATACCAATTTCCAATGCTTTTCCTGAAGCAGATGTTACTAAAATGGCTTTATTTGCTAAATTTGAACCAAGTACTACAAAACTATCTTTAAATTTTCCCTGTATAGTTCTTACCATCGATTGTAACTCTTTAATATTTCTAAATTCTAAAAGACCAGAAAAAATCTTTATTTCATTCTTTTCTTCATATTTATTTAAAATAACTTCAAGCTCAGATGAAATCGTTTTTTTTCTGATCTTTTCCAATTCAGATTCTTTTTTCTTTAAGTCATCAATAAGCTTTTTTGTTTTTTCTATAATATCCGATTTCTCGATCGATAATAATTCTGAAAGAGAAGAAATAATTTTATCTTGTTTATTTATATATTTAATTACTTCTCTGCCGGTAATTGCTTCTATTCTTCTCAAATTTGATCCTATAGAACCCTCACTTATTATTTTAAATAGACCGATGGAGCCAGTTTTTGCAATATGTGTCCCTCCACAGAGTTCTCTAGAAAAATCACCTATTTCAAGAACTCTTACAAAATCACCATATTTTTCCCCAAATATCATAATAGCGCCTATTTCTTTGGCATAATCCAGTGTTGTTATATATGCTCTTACATCGTGATTGGCAAATATCATCTTGTTCACTAAATTCTCCACTTTTTCCCTCTGCTCATTTGATAGTGATAGATGATGTGTGAAATCAAATCTTAATCTTCCTGCTTCTACTAAAGAGCCAGATTGATTCACATGATCACCTAATACTGTTCTGAGAGCCCAATGAAGTAAGTGAGTAGCTGTGTGATTTTTGGATATTGAAATTCTATTTTTAATATCAATTTTAGCTTCAACTATTTGCCCTATTTTTATTTCTCCATCAATTACTTTTCCTTGATGTGAATTTAGGATATCATCAATGGGAAATGTATTATCTACACCAAATTCTCCAGTTTCTGATGTTATCCATCCAAAATCACCTATCTGACCACCCTTTTTAGCATAAAATGGAGTTTCACTTATTATAATCTCCGCTTTATCACCTTTAGATACTTTTTGCACTTCAACACCGTTAGATATTATCCCCACTACATCAGTTTTAACAAAATCTTTTTCATACCCAACAAATTTACTCTTTACTCTTTTTATAATAGGTGAATATATTTTTAAAGCTTCTTCGTCTTTATCAAAAAAACCTTTAACAGAACGAGATCTATTTTTCTGTTCTTCCATATAAGTACGATATGTTTCTGTATCAGTAGTAAAATCGTATTTATGCGCTATATCCTTTGTTAAATCAATGGGAAAACCATATGTATCATATAATTTAAAGGCAACTTCGCCAGGTATTACAGACTTTTTTTCTTTTTTTAAATGCTTGATATTGTCCTCAAGAATCCCAATTCCCTGTTTTAAGGTATTTGAGAATTTTTTCTCCTCTGTTTCTAATATATCAAGTATATATTCTCTATTTTTTTTAAGTTCTGGATAGATGGTCTTCATCGTATTTATTACTACATCAGATACACTTGTTATGAATTCATCATCTATACCCAAACTTTTTCCATTAGTAATTGCTCTTCTTATAATTCTTCTTAAAACATAACCCCTTCCCTCATTTGAAGGAAAAACTCCATCACTAATTAAAAAAGTTGCTCCCTTTAGATGATCAGCAGTAATTCTAAATAACCTATCAATGTCG
>JAUWOM010000045.1 GCA_030612085.1 Actinomycetes bacterium | reverse complement strand
CCCAACAGTATAGAGAGAATATCCTTAATTTTCTTCTCTTAAAGAAATTTAGAAGCAATTTTATTGATAAAAAACCTGTTAATAGAGCAAACATCATACCAATAATTGTATTTGTTATGTTTATATTAGATGATATTTCATTAAATAATCCAACTGTCTTATAAAATCTGAATGTCTCATATAGGGTGGCTGAGAATATTATAGGTATAGATAGTAAAAAGGAAAATTTTAAAGAATCTTCTCTTGATAATCCTCTGGATTTCCCCATTACTGTTGTTATTCCTGATCTTGAAATTCCGGGAACAATGGCTATAGCTTGAGCAATTCCTATAGAAATTGCATCGGATGGTCTTAGTGACTCCAATGAGTCAATAGTTGTTCTCATCCATCCCTCAATGAAAAGTAATATTCCTGTTATAAAAATTGCAATTGCAATATATATTGGAACTGAAAATAGTTTTTCAAAGAAATCATGAGCCAAATAACCCAAGACTGCTGCGGGGATTGTGGCAATAAATAATAACCAGATTATTTTGGATTTTAATAAATTAGTTGACTTATCTTTGGATTTGTCTTTCTCTTTTTTGAATAGATTAATAAACGATTTGAATATATCATTTATATCAGACCACATAGCCCATAAAACAGCTATTAAAGTTGAAAAATGAACCATTACATTAAAGAATAGTGGTGGATTTTCCCATCCAAGAAGATGTGGTATTAGAACCATATGACCTGAGCTACTGACTGGTAAGAATTCAGTAGCTCCCTGAATTATCCCTAATACAATGGATTGAAATAATGACAATAATAACCTCTAATTTAAAATATTTCTAATTTTATATTATTAGAAGTATTGTACACAAGTAAGGTTAACACTTTTAATATTTTATTCTTTGAAAATTTAATGAGTTTTTAAAACTTTTTATTACTAATTTGAACCGGACTTTGTTTCGTAATAGATTTTTTATTTTAATTTTAATTAATCTTTAGAATCTTTATTTTAAAATTTATTTTCTTTTTTTAATAAATATAAAAACTAAAAAAGCTACTATCATTAAAATTATTATAGCAAAGAAAATATATTCAAACTTATGATAGTAGTCTAAAATTATCTTCCAGTTCTCCCCAAATATATAACCAAGATATGCCAATAGAAAGCACCAGGGTATCACTCCTAAAATTGTATATATAGAAAATTTTGTTAAGTTCATCTTAGCCATTCCTGCAGGTAGGGATATAAAGGTTCTAATTCCTGGTAGGAGGCGAGTTATAAAAACTGTTAATTCACCACGATGATTAAACCATCTTTCAACTTTATCAAGCTCTTCTTTTCTTAACAAAACATATTTACCATACTTTTCTAAAAACGGTCTTCCCCCCAATTTCCCAATATAATATGCTGCATAAGAACCGAATAAATTTGCTATTGAGCCAACCAGAGTAACCAATATTAAATTAAGATTTCCAACTGCTGATAAAAATCCCCCAAACGGCATTGTTATCTCGCTTGGTATAGGAACACATGCGCTCTCTAAAAACATAAGAATAAATATAGCTAAATATCCAAACTGACTTATATATTTTTCTAAAAAATTAATTATAGCTTCCATATACTAACTCCATGTCTCCAAATTTTATATATCTTTATTAAATCAAATATAAATGTAGGGCAACCCTTTGGGGTCACATCTATAAGTAAGGCTAAAGCCTTGCCCTACATGCTTTAAGTTATATAAATTCTATAGGTTATATGTCAAATGAAAATGAACAGATTTTTTTAGGTAATTCGTTAATTAGTAGTAATTATAATATAATTATTAAAAATTATTTATAATATATCCTAATTTTAAATATTGGATAGTTCACATCAGATTTCAAGGGAGTGATTTTATGTTTGACCTACTTGAAAGGGTTCTAAAAAAGACAGATTGTTTTACTGAAATTCGCTACCATAATAGAGAGTTAAATAGTATATCTGTTAGAAAGGGTGAGCTTGAAGAGTCAAGTTCATCCATTTATGGTGGGGTTGGAATAAGAGTTTTAATTAAGGGTTCATGGGGTTTTAGTAGTACAAATAGGCTAACAGAAAATGATATCTACAAAACTTTTAAGGAGGCAAAAATAGCTGCTGAAATATCAAGCAAAAATAAAAAAGTTAAAGTAAAAGGACTTTCAGAAACAACTATGGCAGTAGGAGAATTTGAACCTGAGATAAATGATAGTCTTAAAAACCATTCTTTAGATGAAAAGCTCTCATTAGTATTAAAAACTGAGAAGCTAATGAGAGCTTCTTCACCATTAATTCAATCAGCATTTTGTAGATACAATGAGATAATTGATGAAAAATATATAGTTACAAGTGATGGCGCCAGATGTCATATTTTAGATATGAAGCCTGAGTTTAGACTTATGGCTGTTGCAGTCAGGGAAGTAGATATGACTTCTGCTTTTAAAGCAATTGGAGTTACAGGGGGTTGGGAAGACATTTTTGGTAAGAAAAAACCTGAAGAATTAGCAGAAAGTACTGCAAAAATTGCAATTGATTTATTAGATGCTAAATATCCAATTGGTGAAAGGCTAACTGTTATCTTAGACCCAAGTTTAGTTGGTATACTCTCTCATGAGGCTATTGGTCATACTGTTGAAGCAGATTTCGTTTTAGCTGGTTCCATTTCTCAAGGTAAAATTGGAAAAAAGGTTGCAAGTGAACTTATAACACTAGTAGATAGCGGACCTTCTCAGATAAAGAAACATGCTGGAGGAGAGTTGCTTGTAGATGATGAGGGTGTCCCTACAAAAAAGACAATCATAATAAAAGATGGAATACTTATGTCTTATCTACATAACAGAGAAACTTCAAAAATATTTGATGTTGAACCAACAGGTAATGCTAGAGCTTTCGAGTATTCAGATGAGCCACTAATTAGAATGAGAAATACTTATATAGAGCCTGGAAATCATGAACTTGGAGAT
The DNA here is from genome assembly GCA_030612085.1 of Actinomycetes bacterium. Classification (GTDB taxonomy): domain Bacteria; phylum Actinomycetota; class Humimicrobiia; order JAHJRV01; family JAHJRV01; genus JAHJRV01. The sequence goes on along the minus strand of JAUWOM010000045.1, from coordinate 5,323 downwards.
ATGATATCAGAAATTAAAAAAGGATATCTTTTAAAAGGTCCTATGTCTGGTCAAGCTGACGCTAATGCTGAATTTATGTTTGGTGTTCAGGAAGCCTATGAGATAAATAATGGAAAACTCGGAAGATTGTTGAAAGGAGCAACTATATCTGGACAAGCTTTTGATGTGTTAAATAGTGTCGATTCAGTTAGTAAAGATTTTGAGTGGGATTTAGGTTCAGGATACTGTGGTAAAAAACAATATGCAAAAGTTGATGCAGGTGGACCTTATTTAAGATGCAAACTAATTATTGGAGGAAAACAGGAGAGATAAAATGGAACTTTTACCTATTTGTGATAAAGTCTTAGAAAAAGCAATTGATATAGGTGGTGATGAGGTAGAAATCTATTCAAGCAGTATAAAGAGAATAGAAGTATTTTTTGAGAAAAATGACCTGCAAATTGCAAGAAGTCAGATTGAAGATGGCTTTGGAGTAAGAATATTTAAAAATAAGGGTTTAGGTTTTTCATCTGTAAATAGTTTTGAGGAAGAAAAAATTACAGAAGCAATTGAAAATTGTTATATTTTAGCAAAATCTAGTCCTAAGGACGAGTTCAATCAACTACCTAAACCTCAAAAAATAACTGAAGTAAAAGGAATCTATGACCCATATAGTAAATCATTTGATACTTCTAAGGCATTGGAATCTGGTCTTATGCTGGTTAATTCAGCTAAAAATTTTGATAGTAGGGTTACAGTAGATAGTGCATCTTTTGAAGCAATTATTGGTAGTAGAGCCATTATAAATTCTAATGGAATAAGAATACAGGAACCATCCAGTTTATTTAATTATTATATTATGGGTATGGCTGTTGATGGTGAAGAGGTGTCAAGTTTTGATTATCAGTTTGATGGAAAAAGGTTTATTAATGAAATTGATGTAAAAACTGTAGCCTTAGAATTTGCAAAGAATGTAATAGGTTCTTTGGGTGCAGAGAGGGGTGAGAGTTTTGTTGGAAATGTAATTTTATCACCTAATTCAGTTTTTGAACTTCTAATTCCATCACTACTTTTTTCAATAAATGCAAATAATGTACAAAAGAATATGAGCAAATTATCTGGGAAAATTGGGGAGAGAGTAGCCTCAAGTCTGCTTACAATAACAGATAACGGCACTTTACAGCATGGTCTTGGTTCATCATCCTTTGATAGAGAAGGAATACCTCATAAACCTATAAGTATAATTGAAAAAGGAAAATTAATTTCTTTTATGTATAATACATACACTGCAAATAAGGAGGGGAGATTAAGTACTGGTCACGCTTCTGGAGGCGCAAGGACAGTTCCTGGAATAGGTCCGACAAATTTCATTATCAAGAGTGGGAATGTCAACTATGAAGATATGATTTCGAATATAGACAGGGGAATAATAGTTACAAGATTTTCAGGAAATACAAATCCCGTAAGTGGTGATTTTTCTGGTGTTGTTAAAGGTGGATACCTAATTAAAAATGGTAAGATCATAAAACCCATTATAGAAACTTTAATTGCTGGAAATATATTTGAAGCACTTCCTAAAATATGTGCTATTTCTAAAGAAACGAAGTGGGTTTACAGTATAAATCTCCCATATATAGCCATTGAGGATGTACATATAACAAGTGGTTAATTTTTATAATTTTAAAATCGTATATAGTTATTATTATGGAATTTCTTAAGAATTTATATCACTTTTTAGCAAATATAAGACCGAGCTCAATCTACATTGGATTAGGCCTTGGAATGTTTTTAGAGAGTCTTGGAATACCTTTTGCCTCTGCACCATTTTTAATAATTTCATCAGAGAAAGTCGGAGAAAATATTTTTACTTATATATTCTCAGTTCTGGCAGGATCAATTGGCGGTACTCTTGGTTCGTCAATCAGTTATGGTATTGGTAGAGGAATCATTGCCCCTTTTAGAAAGAGACTGAAAAAAAATAACTCTAAAAATAGTAAGAAACGTAGTAGAACAGGTGAATTCATAAATAAATATGGCGAGTTTTCAGTTTTTCTTGCTCAACTTATAGGACAAACGAGAACATTTATATCATATCCTGCAGGAGTATTGAAATTCAACTTTAAAAAATTTGTTTTATATACTTTTTTAGGATCTGCTATTTGGTGTGCTCTTACACTGGGATTAATCACATTCATAAATGGACTCTGGCATAAATATAAACCATTAGTTGAAATTCATTCAGGTTTAGTTATTATTATATTATTTGTAGTTATAGTTTTTATTTCCCAAATTTGGATTTATATAATTTCAAGAAGAACTAAAAAGGATATTAATTAATGTAATGCAACCCTTTAGGGTTGTATTACTAAGCAAGGCTAAAGCCTTGCCCTACATAATTGAATTATTTTTCCTTGCCCCACATCTCTCACATACTTAGTTAAATCTTTAATATTAAAAATCCTTAATTTTTGAAATTTTCCCGGTTAAATTTATCCTCAGCTATATTTTTTAAGGTGTAATAAAAAAAGTCATTAACTGGTGTGTCAATTTTCAATCTCTGTCCATACTTAACTACTGCTCCATTTAGAACCTCAACTTCTGAAAACTTTTTACCCATATTTAAATCGTACCAAAGAGATGGCATTTTCTCACCACGAGATTTTGCAATTTTATTCTTTAATATTGAATGAGCAATAGGTCGTGGAAGATTCATTACAAATTTAAGTAAATACACATTGTAATCAGGTAAATTAACTGTCCCCAACCCCAGTTTGGATATTACTTTACATGCTTCTCTAAATGCCATTTGTTCCTGTAAGAACAGCTCATAATTATTGGATATTTTTAAAGGAGATAAGTCATATATAGCGGAACTTGCATTAGCAATTATATTTAAAAGTAATTTTGACCACTTGAGTTCTCTGTAATTTTCAAAAACTTTCGTTTTAAATCTTGCTTTTTCAAATATTTCTTTCAATTTATTCACTATTTTCTTTGCATTTTCTATCATAGCTACTGGAGCTAATCCCACACCACCTTTGATAGTATTCTGTCTTACCATCCCAGGTTCTACCAAAGATACGCTGATAGTAAGTGCACCTGAAAAGGTATTTTCCTCACCGAAAAAACTTGATATCATTTCCTCGTTACCAATTCCATTCTGTAATGTTAATATATTACACTTTTTCCCAAATACTTCTAAAAGTTCTTCACAGGATTGCTTTGTACTATATGATTTCATTGTAAAAACAAAAAATTGAGGACTAAACCGACTATTCTTCAATTCAATTAAATTAGTACAAGCAAATAGATTTTTAACTAATTTTTTTTCTTTTGGAAGTTCAATTACTAGACCATCTTTTCTTACCTTAGATATGTGGGGATCTCTTCCAACTAGGGCTACTTCCTCTCCTGATAATGAGAGTTTTGCTCCAATAAGTGAACCTATTGAACCAGCACCTATAATTGCAAATTTCAAAATTTAACCCCCATTAAAATTCTGGTTAGTTTTATTTAAGTGTCTAAATCGAAAAAGTGATATAAAAAATTCTTTATAGAAGTTTGATGTTTTAACAATTATGTATTTCCTGTTTTATATAGAAATTAAAAGAAAATACTCATATAGTAATACTAGATTACTTATATCCAATGTTTAATCTTAAAATAGAAAAACATCCCTAAACCCATTAGAACCATTACAGAAAATATGATTATAAAAGCAAATGGGTTTTTTGCTATAGGAAGTACTATATTCATACCATACATACTTGATATGAAAGTTAGAGGAAGTATTATAACAGATATAATGGTTAGTGTTTTCATAATTTCATTAATACGATTTGAAACTATGGATTGATGTGCATCATGAAGACTCTCAATCATCTCTCCATAACTTACTAAACTGTCCTGTATTTTATCAAGGTGGTCAACGATGTCTCCAAAATATACATTTAGTTCATCTGAAATAAATTCACTATCTCTAGCCTCTATTTCTTTTAATATCCTTCTTTGAGGATCTATTATATTTTTAAAGAGAATTATGTTTCTTTTTATGAAAAGTATGTCCTTTATTGTATCTCTAGTAGCTCCATTAAATATCGTATTTTCTGCATTCTGAATATTTTGCCTTATTTTGTTTAGAATTGGAAAACAATAGTCAACTAAATCATCAATGGCTTTGTGTAATAAATAATCAGTTCCCTTAGAAAGGAGCTCCTTATTTTTTGAAACATCCTCAAGTGTTTTATTTAGAGCTTTAATATAACCTTTTCGAATTGTAATTAAAAAGTTTGTTCCCAAAAATATATTCACCTGTATTGGTGATAACCTTTTAGTTGTTTTATCAAAAATTGGAAAATGCATCACTAAGAAGTGGTAATCCTCATATAAATCTATCTTTGGTCTCTCAATTAAACTCACACAGTCTTCTAAGTCTAATGGGTGAAATCCGAAGGTTTCTTTTAACCAATCCATTACTTCTTTTTGTGGTTCATCTATGTCCACCCACATAATATAATTTGGATTCTTAACCAATACTACTGCATCTTTTTTTTGAGTATCTAAGTTTATAGCTTTTTTTTCTCGGTCATAAATTAAAATTTTCATATCCAATAAGTTTCATTATAATTTTATATTTTATAAATTATACAACTAAAGTGTTACCGATGTATCTCTTCTTATACATTAGTGACATTGTCAAATTCTATGTTTTATGTAAACAAACAGTTTTTCTTATTGTTCAGGATTTTCAGGAATGATTATACAACAAATTATGTATGCTAAGATTCCTGGAAATACCACTCCCGGTAAAGAAAGTATTACCCACAATATCCTTATTAATGTTGGGTCCACATTAAAATATTCTGCTATTCCTCCACATACTCCACATAGCATTCTATCCTTTTTTGAACGATATAATCTTTTCATTGTTCTCCCTCTTTCTCCTCGTATAATATATTTATCTAAATATTTTATTAAATTTAATGAGATTCTTCATCACCGGAGTTTATCCCTTCACTTCGCTCGAGGGCAGGCTCTGAGTGATATTTAGTTTGTCATTGTAAACAATATTTAATTTTTCATTGCGAGCCACTAAAGGTGGCGTGGTAATCTCAAATAAGATATATTGTTAAATTTAATTAAAATGAGATTGCGCAGTCTGTTCTGAGAGAGATTGCTTCGTCGCTAATGCTCCTCGCAATGACAACCAGGAGCTGCTCTGAATGTATTGTGTCAAGATACTAAAATTTATAATTCAATAAATTTATATTTTTATAATATTTAAATTATTTTATGTATGTTTATTAAGACATTCCGATAAAACTATTTTACAATATTTTTGATT
>JAUWOM010000007.1 GCA_030612085.1 Actinomycetes bacterium | reverse complement strand
TCTACATCAAAACCTCTTGAACTTAAGCAATATGTTATTGCTGAAGTTAAGGTTGTTTTACCATGATCTACATGACCTATAGTTCCGACATTGATATGTGGTTTTGTTCTCTCAAATTTCTTTTTAGCCATATGTTTCCCCCCATTTTTTTAATGGATTTTTATTCTATTATAATATTTGTTTGAAAATTAATCATTATATGTTTAAAAATCTTAAAAGAAAATTCCAATTAAGAATCACATATTATATACATTTATATTATAAAATAGCAAATCCGTAACACCTCCAACGACTAAAGCCATTGGGTTTCTTTCTAACTTATTCTTAAATATAAAAATTGTGATTTGTTAAACACTCATTTGGTAGCGGTGACTGGATTTGAACCAGTGACCCCACGGGTATGAACCGTGTGCTCTTGCCAACTGAGCTACACCGCCACATAATTATTCATTTTTTCTGCTTTGTGACACCTCCAACGACTAAAGCCATTGGGTTTCTTTCTAACCTATTACTAAATTAAAATATTTTTATTACCTTACTTTTTTAAACAGTAAATTATAAACATGTTTAGTTTATAGTACAAGTTATATTTTATCATTTTATTTTATTACTATATATTAAAAATCCTTTCATTCAATCGACAAAATATTTCCCAAATCTGGAGCCCGCGACCGGAGTTGAACCGGTGACCTTCTCCTTACCGAGGAGATGCTCTACCAACTGAGCTACACGGGCATAATAAAAAAATATGGTGGGGGAGAGAGGATTCGAACCTCTGAAGGTATACACCAACAGATTTACAGTCTGTCCCCTTTGGCCACTCGGGAACTCCCCCAAAATCATATTTTAATAAAAAGAAAATTCTTGTTTAAAAAAATTATACCAAAAAATTTTTATACAAAAAAATATTTTAAAAGATTGGAGCCGGCGATCGGATTTGAACCAATGACCTGCTGATTACAAATCAGCTGCTCTACCACTGAGCTACACCGGCTTATTAGGTGTTCCTTCTAACTAATACTTTTTTATATAAATAATAGCATTTTTATACTTCTTTATCTATACTTTTTAAAAAATATTATTAATTAAAACAGACCAATAAAAAAAATTTACTTTAAAAAATTTTGTAATCTTTTAAGAGGGTTTTGAAAGATTAAGTTAAAGATTTATAACCGTTAAGATGAGTCTCTAATTTTCTCTTTATTCTCTGAAGAGCATTATCAACTGATTTCACTTTTAAGTTCAAGGTACGAGCAATTTCAATATAAGTTTTTCCTTTCATATACAAACTTAGTACTGATGTCTCTAATTTTGATAAAAACTTTTCAAATACTTCTTTAATACCTTCAATCTCTTCGCTACTTATTACAAGTTGTTCGGGATCATTTAGTTCCTTAATTTTTAGTATTTCAAAAAGTGGATAAGAAGTTTCTTCATTGCTATATAATTGCTCATTTAGCGAAATGTAACAGTTTAAAGGAATATGCTTTTGTCGAGTGGCATTTTTAATAGCAGTTATTATCTGTCTTGTTATACACAGTTCAGCAAATGATTTAAAAGATGTTTTGTTACCAGCTTTGAAATCCTTTATAGATTTAAAAAGACCTATCATACCTTCCTGTATTAGATCATCATATTCTGCCCCTATTAAAAAGTATGAACGAGCTTTATACCTTACAAGATTGCTATACTTTCTTAAAATATAGTTGAGTGCTCTCTCGTCTCCTTCTTTAGCTCTTTCCACTATTTGGTTTTCCTCAAAGATTTCGAAACTTTTAATTTTTTTTGGTGTATATGATAGTTCGATGTTCAAGTTCATATCCTTCTATAAAGAAAATACAGTGAAAAAATGCTATTAAAATATAGTTTTTATAGGTCTTTTAAAATTTCACCTCCACAATGTTGAGTAAAAACTATTATATTATATATTTATGTAATAATCTTCGTCAATATAATTTCATTAATTTTAGGGGTAAAGCTAAACTTATACTTTACCCTTTCTTATTTTATCTAACTTTCTTTCAACTTTTTTATCAATTCTTTTACTTATAGGTACATTTAGTTTATTTGAAAAAATATCTCTACTTCTTATTTCTCTTTTTAACTGTTTTAGTTGACTTTTAAGTTGTCTTGTTGTCATTCTAAAAGCTCCTCCACCAAAAGTTACCCTCTGGTGAGTGTAATCAGATGTTACAACAAAAATCCTTTTTCCTTTATTTTTATAAACTAAAGTCTCAGCAAGATTATCTGCGCTTTGCCCTTTCTTTGTAAATAAAACAGTAACTTTATTTTTTGCCTTATTTTTCAAAAAAACATTGCCCTTGTTTGATGAGTCAAATACAACAGTTACTGACCAATCTCTATGTCTCGCCAATTGATTAAGATCCTCTATCAACTTATTTCTAAGTTGCTCAAGTTCAATTTTAGAAATTTTGTTCATTTTCATTGTGCTGTATAAATAGTTATAACCATCAACTATAACCATTGTTTTTTCACTGGTTGGTGAATTCACTTTTTTAACCCCCTAATTTATATTCTTTTAAGTTTTTTCATTACTTCATGCAGAATAATTCCCGTTGCCACTGAAACATTTAATGATAGTATCTTTCCAGAAGTCTGGATTTTAACAACTAAATCGCAGTTACTGAATAAAAGTTTACCTATTCCTTTCTGTTCACTTCCCATCACAATAGCAAGTGGATATAAGATATCCATCTGGTTAATTGAAATATCAGCTCTATCTGAGGTTCCAATCACCCAAAAACCTTTCTCCTTTAACTTCTCAACAGCTTTGTTTAAATTCACAACTTTTGCAATCCTCAAGTGCTCACACGCACCAGAGGAAGCTCTGCAAACAGATGAGGTAATTTTTGCACTTCTTCTATCTGGAATTACAACTCCATCCACAGAAAATGCTTGACATGTTCTAAGTATAGCTCCAAAATTCTGTGGATCTTTTATACCATCTAAAAGTACAATTACGGAATTTTTGTTTCTAATTTCATTTAAAAGTGAGGATAAAGAGAAATATTTGTATGGCGATGTTATTGCAATTACTCCTTGGTGTTGAATTCCAATTTTGTTTAAGAAATTTCTATCTACTAATTTAATATGTACTGATTTATCTTTAGCCAGATTTGAAATCTGTTTTAATCGGATATTTTTACTAATGGATTTATCAATATATACTGATTTTACTTTGCGTGGTCCTCTTAATGCCTCGTAAACTGCGTTTCTTCCCTCCACTATTGCATTACCTTTTTTCAACTTCTCATCTTTTAAAAGAGATGAGTTCTTTTTCAACTAAACCTCCACTTGGTACCTGATGGTGTATCTTTTATAGATATTCCAATCTCTTTTAACTTCTTTCTTATATTATCTGCAAAAACCCAGTTCTTTTTTTCTCTTGCTTTACTACGAAGTGAAAGGATTACTTCTATACTATCTTCTAAGTTTAATTTTGATATATTTGATGGAGATAATTTTGCAGCATCTTTAGGATAAAGCTTAACAACTTTTTCATAAATCTCTGAAGCTATATTGTTGAGCTCATGTTCTAACTTTTTCTCATCATACTTTTTTATAAATCTAATTTTAGTAATTTCCTTTTCTGATAAATCTAAACCTAAAACAGATGCTAATTCAATTATTATATTTTTCGCTTTTATTAAAATCTGTTTAATTTCAGGTGTTAGTTTAAAAGATTGTAAATGTACAACCTTGTTTAATTCCCTGGAAAATTTAAAAATAAAAGACAACGCTTTGGCAGTATTGAAATCATCATCCATCACATCCTCAAAATTTGTTCTTAAATTACTTATCTCCTTTTCTAAGTGCGAGATTTCATCCAGTAAAGAGCCTTCAGATTTTTGTTCCTCCTGTGACAGTGTTATGTTGATATCATGGATTGTATTTAAAAGTTTTTCATGTGCTTGATTACAAGCTTCAAGAACCCTTGGAGTATAATCAACATCATTTCTGTAATGAGTATTAAGGGACATGATTCTAACAACATTGGAATCATACATTTCTAATACGTCCTTAGCAAAAACCCAATTCTTTAAAGATTTTGACATCTTAACTTTATCTATATTTATAAATCCATTATGTATCCAATATCGAACAAATGGTTCAGAGCCGCTATATGCTTCTGATTGAGCTATCTCATTTTCATGATGAGGAAATATAAGGTCTTTCCCACCACCATGAATATCAAATCCCATATCTAAATACTTCAATGACATTGCAGAACACTCAATATGCCATCCAGGTCTTCCTTCCCCCCATGGAGTATTCCACTTCGGTTCGCCAGGTTTTGAAGCCTTCCAAAGAGCAAAATCATATGGCTTTCTCTTTCCTTCAACAACACATGCTCTCTTTCCCTCTATAAGCTCAGTTATATTCTTTTTTGATAACTTGCTATAAGATTTGAATTTTTCAATTGCAAAGTAGACACTACCATTTGAAACATAAGCGTATCCTTTATCAATTAATACCTTTATCATCTCAATCATTTCATCAATATGCTCAGTTGCTTTAGGGCTGAAATCCGGTCGTAAAATATTTAACATGTCAGAAACCTTCCAGAAGGCAGGTTCATATTTTCTTGAAATATCTGTTGCAGAAAGATTCTCCTCAATACTCTGATTTATTATTCTGTCTTCAATATCAGTGATATTTTGAACATGTATTACCTTATATCCCCGATAAATTAGATACCTTTTTATTACATCAAATACCAAATAAGAATGTGCATTTCCTATATGAATGTGGTTATAAACAGTTGGACCACATACATACATATAAACCATGCCCTCTTCTCTTGGTATAAATTCCTCTTTTTTTCCCGTTAATGTGTTGAATATCTTTATACCCAATTTATCTCCAAATTTTTAAAAATTATAATCAAATCAGAATTATTTTAAAACTAAGACTAAATACTATTAAGAAGAAATCATAGCAATTGCAAAGGCAGATATAGCATCGCCTTTTCCTAAAATACCAATACCTTCAGAACTTTTTGCTTTCACATTAATATTTTTTAAATCTATTTTTAAATGACATGCTAAATTTTTAATCATATCTTTTATATATGCTGAAAGCTTTGGTTTCTGACAGATAATAACTGCATCAACATTCTCAACCCTAAAACCTTTTTCCATTAATAATGAAACGACTTTATCTAAAAGAATCATGCTTGAAATATCTTTATACCTTTCATCACTTGCTGGAAAAAGTTCACCTATATCCCCAAGTGCAACCGCTCCTAAAAGAGCATCCATTATGGCGTGAGTTAGAACATCTGCATCTGAGTGTCCAGATAGACCTTTTTCATATTCCAATTCAACTCCACCAATAATTAATTTTCTTTCATAAACTAATGGGTGAATATCAAAACCCAAGCCAACTTTCACCTATTTGTAGACCTCCTTTTAAATAATTCCTTCTAACTTATTTAAGTCTCCTTCTATTTAAAATAGTCTCAGCTAATATTAAATCAAAGTTTGTGGTAATTTTAATATTTTCAACTGACCCCCGTACCAAATTGATTTTATATCCAAGATTCTCTGCCAAACTGGCATCATCTGTTCCAATAAATCCAGTTTCACTCGCTTTTAAATATGCTTCCATTATTATAGAATAGGGAAAAACTTGTGGAGTTTGAGCCGCCCATAATCTATCTCTATTAAATGTATTTGATATTATTTTGTTGGATCCTGACTCTTTGATGGTGTCTTGAACTGGAATGGCAACAACTACCCCATCTGAGTCATAAGCAGCTTTAACTGCTCTATCAATAAGCTCTGAGGTTATTAAAAATCTTGCCCCATCATGAATTGCAACTAAATTTGTGTCTGATGGTAGTGCTTTTAAACCATTAAGAACAGAGTCCTGTCTCTCTCCTCCTCCAGCAACTATTTCTCTTACTTTTTTATATCTATATTTGTTAACGATAATTTTCTTACATTTTTCAATATCAGATTCATTTATCACTAACACTATTTGATCAATAAGAGAAGACTTTTCAAAAGCATCTAATGTATGTGCCAAAATTGGTTTTCCACCAATAAATATAAACTGCTTACTAACAGCAGAGTTCATTCTTCTACTTTTGCCAGCAGCAACAATGATACTGTAGTTCTTTCTCATTCTTTTATCGCTTATTAAAAAATCTCTTTTGATTTTCCTCTAATAATTTCGTAAATATCATTCTTCCAGCGGGGGTTTGTAAAAATCCTTTAACCTCTACATTCACAGTTTCTCCAACCAATTTTTTACCATTTTCCACAACAATCATAGTTCCGTCATCTAAATATGCTATTCCTTGATCCTCTTCTTTCCCCTCCTTAATCACCTGAACAGTGATTTTTTCACCTGGCAGTATAATCTGTTTCACTGCATTAGAAAGTTCATTAACATTTAGAACTCCAACCCTCTTTAATCTTGCCACTTTATTTAGATTATAGTCATTGGTAATAATGACTGATTTTAATTCTTTCGCCAATTGAACTAATTTAGAATCGACACCCTCTAAGTTGGGAAAGTCAGTATCTATAATTTTAACTTCTACTTTTTTCTCTTCCCTGAGTTTATGGAGCATATCCAGACCTATTCTTCCTTTCTTTCTCTTTAAGTCTTCAGATGAATCTGCTAATTTTTGTAACTCTTCTATAACAAAATTTGGAATTATAATTGCCCCTTCTATAAATCCGGTACTACAGATATGGTATATTCTTCCATCTATAATTGAACTGGTATCTAAAATCTTGGATTTTGCAGTGTATTTCTCGTTAGAAATTGCACCTTTTCCAACATAGATTTTATCTTTTTTTCTTGTTAAATTTAGAATTCTATCTTTATTTTTATATACAATCCTTGTTGTAAATAAAATAATTAATAAGTAGACAAACATAGAAATGACGGTTCCAATTATTGATGGTAGCTGGATATTACTCAATCCTAAATAAGCTGGATATCCTATTACTATTCCTAATAAAATTCCAATAATAGAAAAAATTAGATCGGGTATTGGCATTCTTCCAATAAAATCTTCAACCTTACTTTGTAAATACTTTAAGTGTCTTCCTACAAAGCCTCCTAAAAAATAGCCTATAATTCCAAGAAATAAAGGGATTAGTATGATTCCAGTAATAAAGTAGATATTATTTAGATGGCTTAAATAAGAAGAAAATATATACTGATAACCGTAAACACCTAACAGAATTCCTAATAAAACAAAAAATGCTCTAGTGAGCACTATTATCATAATATTTCACCTCTCTTTAGTATAAGAATATTTTAAGGAATAATTAATTTTTCACAAAACAAGACTCTACTTTAGCTAAAGCTTCTTCCTCATTAATATCCTGAGCATAGGATATTTCACTTACTAACATTCCCTTTGCTTTTTCGAGCATCCTCTTTTCACCAACTGATAGTCCAGAATCTCTTTGCCGTAGAGATAAATTTCTAACAACCTCTGCTAAATCTACAACATCATTCCTTTTCAATTTCTCTATATTTCTTTTAAACCTCCTGTTCCAACTTTTCGATATTTCTGACTTCCTATTCTTTAAAAGTATTTTCAATACTTCTTCAGATTCTTTTGAAGATACTACCTCTCTTAAACCTATCTCTTTGGCAGTTAAAATTGGAATCTTTATTGTTAATTTCTCCTTTGGAATCTCTAAAACATAAAATTTTAGAAATTCACCTTTTACTTTTTTCTTTATTATCTTTTTAATAGTGGCTGTACCATATAATGGATAGATTACTATATCACCTACTTCATACAATTTATAAACCTCCTAATATTTATATGTATTATAAACGAGTTAAGTTAACACTTTTGGTGTAATCTTTAATTATTAGTAGGGCGACTCTTTAGGGTTACATTATTATGCAAGGCTAAAGCCTTGCCCTACACACCCCACATTAAATTAACATTTTTAATCTTAATTATTAATAACAAAATATATATTCCTAAAAGGGGAAATAATATCATATCGGCATTTTAAAAGATCAACTGTAAACTTATCTTGTGTATAGTACAATTTATAAAATGATATCACATTTGAGTCTTGATATCAATTGACTAAAGTTGTTATGTAGTACCAATTTAGAAATGTACGGTTTGGTGTGAACCCCAAAAGTTAGACACAATGTTAACTAAGGTTGTTATATAGAACTACTAAGAACACCCTATCACTTGCAGTAGGGAAGAATTGGCAGAATATTTTTCAAAAAAGACCTGATATTTAATTAATGCTTTAGTATAACATATATGTAAATAGATAAAAGGAATTTAAATATGAACCTACAAATAAATATAGCAATTCCAAAACAATGGAAAGATGAAGTTGAAAGACTGGCAAGAATCTATTCTGTTGAAGAAGAAAATACCTTAACCTATTTGGATTTAATCAGAAGAGCTATTAAATAAAAATATGATTTAAAAGAATAAAAAGAAAATGAGTGAATATAAGTCAACATCTCGTTGCAAGTATCTTTGCCAATACCACATCATATTTTGTCCTAAATTTAAATATTCTGTTTTAAAAAGGGATATTGAACGATCTTTAAAAGATATTTTGAAAGATGTTGCAAAACAATATGAATATGAAATAATTCAAATCTAACACATTCTAACTGAATTATTAAATCCCCTTATTTATTACGACTTTTATTTGACAAAACGAACAATTGTTTGTATAATATATATACATTTGATTAATTATGTTTATATTTCAATAGTTAATTAACAAATAAAATTAATTCATGAATTAAAACATAGTTGTAAAGATTAAAAAAATATTTGATTAATTAAAATGGAAATAATAGAAGTATGAAAACTAAAATAAAAAATAAGTTATAAGAAGATTCGCTGAGAAAACCCCGTCTGCTTGCGGTGGAGATTAATCAGCAAAAATATTTTAACAAAAGAATCAACAATTAAAAAATACATAGAACAACAAAAAGGTAAATAGTATGCTGATTCAAAAAGGATTTAAATACAGATTAAAACCAACAAAAGAGCAAAAACAAAAGCTACTGCAACATGGAGGTAATGCTAGGTTTGTATATAATTACTTCTTAAAACAAAACATTGATTACTACAATAAGACTAAGAAGTTTAAGTTTTATTATGAACTGGCTACTTCACTGCCAAAATTAAAACGGGAATTTCCTTTTTTAAAAGAGTCATTTTCTCAATCTCTTCAAATGGTTATTTGTCAATTTGATAAAGCATTAAAAGATAGTTTTAAAAAAGAAAAAAGCTTTCCATCTTTTAAGAAAAAACATTTTCTAAATGATAGTTTTACTTGTCCTCAAAAATGGAGGTTAAGCAAAGGGTTTGTATTTATTCCTAAAATAGGTGAGGTAAAATGGATTAAACATAGATCACTTAAAGGAAAGCCTAAATCAATTACTATTTCTCAAGATGGTAATAATTGGTATTGTTCTGTATTATGTGAATACAAGATAAAGGAACAAGAAAAGCAAACAGACAATATTATAGGTATAGATGTAGGTTTAACAGAGCTTGCTACATTATCTGATAAAACAGTAATAAATAATTTAAAATATTTAAAGAAGTATGAAGATAAACTTGCTAAAGAACAAAGAAGATTAAGTAAAAAGCAAAAAGGAAGTAAAAATAGATTTAAACAACGAATGAAGGTTAGAAAAATTCATACTAAAATTAAGAATATAAGACAGGATTTTCTACACAAAACATCATATTCAATAATCAAGAATTATGATGGGGCTGTAATGGAAGATTTAAATGTTAAAGGCATGATGAAAAATCATCATCTTGCTAAATCTATGTCTGATGTTTCATGGTCAGAATTTAGAAGGCAACTTGAATATAAAGCAAAATGGAACTTTAAACATTTCATAATAATTGATAGGTTTGCTCCAACAAGTAAAACTTGTCTAAATTGTGGTTGTATTCAAGATATGCCCTTAAGCAAAAGACAATATAACTGTCCTTTTTGTTCTGCTTCTATTGATAGAGATTTAAACGCATCCATTAACATCAAAATTTTAGGATTAAATAAAATTAATACCGAAGGACGTTCGGGAATTAACGCTTGTGGAGTTGAAACAGTAGTTTCGACAGTGAAGCAAGAAAAAGAATGCTTAGTGAACTAAGCAGAAGCCACAGGGTTTGTCCTGCGGAGCGTCACGGTGAATTACTCCAGTGAAATGTAAATTTAAAAGAGGGCTTCTTATTTAATTAAGTTAAATATGTTTTGATATTCTATTTAAGCCATTGACAATAACTCTTGCTCTTACTTTTCCTATCCCCTCAACTTCACTAAGTTCGTCAATGCTCAATTTCTTTATAGTAGCTAAATTCTTGAAATTTTCTATTATATTCTCTACTAAGTGTTTGGGTAACTTGGTTAGTGATGATAAAACTCTATATCCACGTGGATAAACAATTTTATCTAAATAGACAGCTGGTGGAGAGAATCCAAGAATCTCTACTAATTTATTTATATTAGTTAATTTCTTATGACTTAAATTAGACATCATTTTTATTATCAAATTAAATTTACTTACATCTGATGAATAATCTTTTATCAAATAAGAAATATTTTCATTAATTTTATTCATAATTTGAAATAGTTGCATCTGAATCAATCTTCCTTCAGTACCCAGCTCATATAGATATTTCTCTATTTCATCAGCAAATACTTTTGACATTTCAGCTATTTGCCAGATTGTAACAACATTATGGAGAGTTACCATTCCTTTCATTTCGAGAAAATTTAATTCATTTAACTGCTTGTTAAAGTTGTCTCTACATTTTTCAAGAGATTCCAATGCACTATTTGCTTCATTCAAAATCAATCCTATGTCTCTCAAGTCATATTTTAAATCGCCTAAATATAGGGTAACAATATTCCTGTTCTTGGAGATAGCTAACACTACTACTTCTATCTGTTTTGCAAGTCTCTCTGCTGTTTGATGCATAATACCAGTTTCTGTTGTGGAAATACGAGGGTTCGGGAAAAGATGGGTATTAGCATAAATTATTCGTGTGCCATCTTCATTTAGAATTAATGCACCATCCATCTTAGAAAGTTCATATAATTTGGAGGGAGTTAACTTACAATCAATTCTGAAACCACCATTAAATATCTTTCTTACTTTTTTAAGGTCTGATAATACTATTATCGAACCCATTTTGGCTTGCACTATATTCTCAATCCCTTCTCTAAGAATTTTGCCGGGGGATACTTTCTTCAAACCTTCTAAAAGTTTCAAATGATTATTATTTTTCAACACTTTCTCCTTATAGAATTTATTTAAATTTTTAATGATTTAAGATTTTTTAATCTTATCAATTCTGCATCTGTCTTAACTTCTATTTTACCACAGCTATGTGGATATATTATTCTTTTAAAACCGTGTGATAATGCTTCATCTACTCTTTTTTTGACTCCACTCACAAATCTAACCTCTCCTCCCAATCCAATTTCACCAAAAGATGATGTATTTTCATCCACTGCTGTATTTTTTAAAGCTGAGATCATAGCCATAGCCATAGGAAGATCAGCGCCCGGTTCGTTAACAAACATTCCACCTACTAAATTTATATATAAATCATAATTGTCTGCCTTAAATCCCAATCTTCTACTTAAAACTGCTAAAATCATCGCAACTCTTTTACTACTTAAACCAGTACAGAATCTTCGGGGAATAGCTAATTTGGAAGGCGAAAAAAGCGCTTGAACTTCTAAAAGTAGTGATCTATTTCCATTTAAAGTAGAAAGTATTGTGGATCCTGGTATTCCTATTGCTCTTTCTTTTAAAAATAAGGCTGAAGGATTTTCTACCTGTTTCATTCCTTCTGAACTCATATGAAACAAACCTATCTGATTTGTTGAGCCAAACCTATTTTTAACAGATCTCAAAATTCTGTAAAGCATTCCTCTTTCACCCTCTAAATATAGAACAACATCAACCATATGCTCTAAAAGTTTAGGACCAGCTATTATTCCTTCTTTAGTAATATGACCAGTAATTATTACACAAACTCCTTTTTTCTTAGCCCACTGTAAAAAGTTTGCAGCACATTCTCTAACCTGAGTTATACTGCCAGGAAGTGCCGGTAACTGGGAAAAGTATGTTGATTGTATTGAATCAACAACAATTACTTGAGGCTCAATTTCTTCTATCTGACTGTTTATCTCAGTCATCTCTGTTTCAGATAGAAGATAAGCTTGAGATGAAGCAATGCCTATCCTTTCAGCTCTCATTTTAACTTGACTTAAGGACTCTTCTCCACTAATAAAAAGTACCTTAAATTTTTTAGATAAATTACACACAACCTGTAATAATAAAGTTGATTTTCCTATTCCAGGTTCTCCACCTAATAATGTTAACGAACCTGGAATCAATCCATTACCAAGAACCCTGTCAAATTCCTCCAGCCCCGTTGGTAGATAATTAACTTTGGGAAATTTAACATTAGACATTTGTGTAGCAATGGATTTTGGAATTTCAAAAGAGAAAGCCCGCCTTGACTTAAGCGGTTCAATCTCTTCTGTAAAACTGTTCCACTTATCACAATTTGGACATTTACCTAACCACTTAATAGAACTGTACCCGCAATTTTGACAAACAAAAATTACTGCCTCCCTCTACTAACTTTTTATTTTAGATTGCTGTTTCTTCTTTTTAAAAATAATTTTTTTACCTTTTCGTTCTGTAAAAATTTTATCACCTGTTTTTACCTCTCCAGAGATTATCTTGTCTGAAATAGGTATTTCAATAATTTTTTGAATAGCTCTCTTTAATGGTCTAGCACCCAGAGTGGGGTCATATCCCTTCTCAATAAGTAAATCTTTGCTACCTTTTGAGAGCTTTAAAGTTATGTTATGAAATGAGAGTTGCTGTTCAACTTTTTTCATCTCAAGATCTATTATTTTTCTTATATCATCACTGGTCAGTTCATTAAACATAATTGTTTCATCTACTCTGTTTAGAAATTCAGGTCTAAAAGTCTTTTTCATCTCATCCAAAACTTTTTCTTTTATTTCCTGATACATAACTTTTCCCTTAGAGCTCCTCTTAAACCCAATTGGAGTGGCTTTTTGTATATATCTCTGTCCAATATTTGAAGTCATTATTACTACTGTATTTTTAAAATCCACTCTCCTTCCTTGAGCATCAGTTAAGTGGCCATCCTCAAAAATTTGAAGTAAAACATTAAGTATATCCGGATGGGCTTTTTCAATTTCATCCATTAAAATTATTGAATATGGTCTTCTTCTAATCATTTCGGTAAGTTGTCCGCCCTCTTCATATCCGACATATCCTGGAGGAGAACCAATAAATTTTGAAATTGAGTGTTTTTCCATATACTCTGACATATCCACCTGAACCAATGCATCCTCACTTCCAAAGAGAAATTCAGCCAACACCTTTGCAAGAAGTGTTTTTCCCACGCCTGATGGGCCTAAAAATATGAAAACACCTGAAGGTCTCTTGGGATCTTTTAATCCTGAGCGTGCTCTCCTTGTTGTTTGAGATACAACTTTTATAGCTTCCTTCTGTGATATTACTTTCTTTTGTAACTCTTCTTCCATCCTCAATAATTTTTGTGTTTCCTCCTCTGTAAGTCTATATACCGGAATACCTGTCCAACTGGACAGAATCTCTGCTATATTCTCCTCTGTAACTTTTACTCCTTTCTGAAAAGTAAGAGCTTTTTTCTGCAATTCTTTTCTTTTTAGAAGAAGTGCTTTCTCTTTATCTCTAATCTTGGCTGCTGTCTTGAAATCCTGAACATCTATCATATCCTCCTTTTTCTCTCTTATCTCAGCTAATTGTTTGTCTATCTTACTTAGATCAGGAGGTGATATTATATTTCTTATCCTCACTCTTGATGCAGCTTCATCAACTAAATCTATTGCCTTATCAGGTAAAAATCTATCAGTAATATATCTTGAAGACAATTTAGCAGCACATACCAGAGCATCATCAGTAATTATTATACAATGATGAGCTTCATATCTACCCTTGAGACCTCGTAATATATCTACAGTCTCATCTACAGTTGATTCCTCTACAAATATGGGTTGAAATCTTCTTTCAAGTGCAGCATCCTTCTCCACATATCTTCTATACTCTGACATAGTAGTAGCCCCTATTGTTTGAAGCTCTCCCTTTGCCAACATAGGTTTTAATATACTTGCTGCATCGATAGCTCCCTCGGCCGCTCCTGCTCCTACAAGTGTATGAAGTTCATCTATAAATAAGATGATATTTCCATGGCTTTTTATTTCTGCAAGGACCTTTTTCATCCTCTCCTCAAAATCCCCCCTATATCTTGAACCAGCTACCATTGCTCCCAAATCTAAGGTATAAATTTCCTTATTCCTTAAAGTTGGTGGTACATCTCCTTTTATAATTTGCTGTGCTAATCCCTCTACAATTGCAGTTTTCCCAACCCCTGGTTCGCCGATTAAAACTGGATTGTTTTTAGTACGACGAGATAATATCTGCATCACTCTCTCTATCTCTTTTATTCTGCCAATTACGGGATCTAACCTATCCGCTCTAGCCAATTGAGTTAAATTTCTTCCAAATTTTTTGAGCATCTTATTTTTTTTATAAGTCTTGCTTCTAGCAAATATTTCAGTTTTTCCTAACATTTCTGCTATCTGTTTCCTTACCGCCAATAACTCTACGCCATTATTCTTCAGTATTTTTGAAGCAATGCCTTCACCCTCTCTAATTATGCCAAGTAGTAAATGTTCTACTCCAATGAAATGATGACCCAATGATAAAGCTTCCCTTAGAGACATTTCTAAAACTTTCTTTGCCTGGGGGGTAAAAGGAATTGGACCAACTGGCTCAACTGTGTCTCTTCTAATTATCTGTAATATCTGTGTCCTTATATCATCGGGATTTTTTCCTAAATTTTGAAGAATCTTATAAGCTAAACTTTTACGTTCTTTTAATAAACCTAAAAGCAAATGTTCAGTATCGATCCAATTTTTATTTAGATTCCTTGCCTCTTCCTGTGCATTAATAATTACTTTTCTTGCTTTCTCATTAAATCTTTCAAACATATCTTCTATCCTATCTCACTAATATTCTCTCCCGTATTTAGAAGTTAAATTTATTTCAATTTCTATAGATAAATATATCATAATAAGATTAGAATTTCATAAATTTTAATTTTATATTATTATTAAATCTCCTTGAATTTCTTAAAAATCTAATATTTCATTAAATTAATAGCTTTGTGATGTTTTTTCACAGGTATTTTAAATTCCCCCTCTCCTTATTCCTCTCCCACCAAGGGAGAGGATATATATGCAGGGCACCCCTTAGGATTGCTTTTAATACAAGACCAAAGCCTTGCCCTACTTTTAAGAGAAGAAATGAAAGTTTATTCTTTTTTTGATCTCATGTGAGGAAATAGTATTACATCTCTTATTGATGCAGAATCAGTCATTATCATTACTAATCTATCAACTCCTATTCCTAATCCTCCAGTGGGTGGCATTCCGTATTCAAGGGCTCTAATAAAATCTTCATCCATCTCAGTTTCTATTTCTTCAGTACATAGCTGCTGTTCAAAACGAATTCTTTGATCAAGCGGATCAGTTAATTCAGAAAATGCATTTGCTATTTCAATTCCACCAATAAAAAGCTCAAACCTTTCAGTAAGATTTGGGTTTTTAGAATGCTCTCTTGCAAGTGGTGATACCTCTTTAGGATAGTCTGTTATAAATGTAGGTTGGATAATTTTATTTTCAACTTTCTTTTCAAAAATTCTATTAATAATTCCTCCAACTCCTAATTTTTCATCAAAATTAACACCAATTTCATCTGCAATCTTTGATACCTTATTTCTTGTCATTTCAAAAGACAGTTTAACACCTGCAAACTTTTCTATTGAATTTAAAACCGTCATTTCTCTCCATGGAGGATTTATATCTATTTCATTTTCCAGATAAGATATTTTTTTATCTTCTACTAAATTATCCATAATATAGAGAATAATTTTTTGAGTTAAATTCATCATCTCTCTATAATCAACAAATGCCTGGTAAACTTCAAGCATTGTAAATTCAGGATTATGTCTATAAGAAATTCCTTCATTTCTAAAATTTCTATTTAGTTCAAATACTTTCTCGTATCCACCAATTATCAGTCTTTTTAAGTAAAGTTCGGGAGCAATTCTTAAAAAAAGATCCATATCTAATGTATCGTGATGGGTTTTAAATGGCTTTGCTGTAGCTCCTCCAGGTATAGACTGAAGCATTGGAGTTTCAAATTCCATAAATCCCTCTGAAATAAGAAATTGCCTTATTAAGTTTATGATTTTACTTCTTTTTGTGAATGTTTCTTTGACTTTAGGGTTTGAAATTAGGTCAAGATAACGATATCTATATCGAACTTCTTTATCTTTCAAACCATGCCATTTTTCTGGTAGTGGTCTTAATGATTTTGTTAACAGAGCTACCTTATCAACCATTATGGAAAACTCACCTCTTGCTGTTCTTATCGGATATCCTTCAATGCTTATCCAATCACCAATATCAAGTAAGTCAAAAAAATCATAAATATCGCCTATTCTCTTTTTATCCAGATATAGTTGAATATCTCCAGTTTGGTCTCTAATATCAGCAAAGGTTAATTTGCCATGTTTTCTTATAGCTATAATTCTTCCACATATACTGATACTTTCCTGTTTACTCTCTCCGGGCTTTAGATGACTATATAGCTCTATGACTTCTCCTACTGTATTTTTACAATCATATTTTGATACAAATGCATCTTTACCAGATTCAATAATCTGTTTTGCTTTTTTATATCTTGATATAACATCTGAAGACATAGCTTTATTTTTTAATAAATCTTTTAGTTTATTGGATTTCCATAATTTCATATTTAAATTCTCCTTGAGGTGTTTTAACCTTTACTTTATCTCCGATTTTTTTATGATAGATACCTTCCCCAACAGGAGCATTTATAGATATCTTCCCATTCAAAGGGTCTACTTCAATTGATGAAACAAGTTGAAATATGTTTATTTGACCTGTTTTTAATTCTTTTAGAGTAACCTTTGAACCTATTTCTACTTTATCATTGTCTGAGTTCTCATTAATTATTAATGAATTTTTAAAAACTCTTTCTAATTCTAATATTCTGCCTTCAACAAAAGCTTGCTCTCTTTTTGCATCATCATATTCAGAGTTTTCCATAAGATCACCAAAGGCTTTTGCTTCCCCAATTCTTCTGGCAATCTCCAACCTTCTCTTATTTATAAGATGATCCAGTTCTTTTTTTAACTTTATGTATCCTTCTTTAGTTAGACGTATTTTTTCTTCCATCTCTCTTTACATACAAATAAATAATTTTAGGACTGAATTTTAGTTTAGATAGCATATCTCTATAATCATCATGTGTTATTTCTTCAAATGGCTTATCAATTAAAGAGACTAAAATAGCCTCAATAACATTTGTTCCAAAATATCTCCCTGAAAATTCCGGCGTTACAGCTACCAGAATATCAAGATTTCTCTTTTTTAATTCATTTATATCCTCAATTGTCATAGTGTTTGTAATTATCATCTTTCCAGTTAAATTGTCTGGCATATATTTTTTAATAAAGTGAAAATCACCTGCTATTATATCTGCATTTAAATAATATTTCTCATATTTTTTAATAGATGCTTTCTCCTGTTCAGACCCTATTGGATATAGTAGTTTAAAAGGTAATTTCGTTAAAATTGGCAATAACAATTTTGCAATCATTTTTAGGGTCTTCATCTTCCTTATAGGAATTGGTATACCCAAACCAAAAATAAAGTCACCAAAAAGCATTTTGCAACCTGCATTATAAAGTGCTTCAGCTAAACCAAATCTATCTACAGCACTCGTCATAAGCACCTTTTTCCCTTTCAATTGAATTCCTGCTTGATTTAAGACCTCAATTACATCCCTCTCTAAAGTATTTTTTATCCCACTACCATCCACTACTGGAGTATTTGATACTGCATTTTTTAGCTTTAATGCATCTCTTATAACATATTTTTTCTCACCAGCCCAAAGATAAAGATCTATTCCACCTAATCCGAAGGCATTAACTTTTCCATCCATCTGCTTTAAAAGTTCTATAGCTTTTTTAATATCTCCATCTGTTCCAACTCTTTCAATTTTAAATTTTTTTCCAAGGAGTTCAGCATATGCTTTGTGATCTCTCTTAGAAGAACCCAAACTTATACTAACTACACTTTTATCAATCTTTGGCTCTTTCTCAATGTTTTTTATATTGTTCATTACACTCTACTCTATTTATATTTTTAGAATTTAAACTATTCCTTACTTTCTCTTATTATTTTAATTTCTAATCTCATTCATGAGAAATATCTTAACAGAAAGCTCCCCACTTAAGAAGACGTGTAAATAATTACTTATTTTCTATTTTTGTCATATATTATTTTTAATCCTTTTAATGTCAGGTCTAAATCATGTATAAATTTATAGGAGCTATTTTCAACAATTATTCTTGATAGACCACCAGTTGTTATTAGTATTGGTTTTTCTTTTAACTGATCTTCTATCTTTCTTAAAATGTAATCAACCTGCCCAATAACTCCCCAGAATATACCAGATTGAATACTTCTTACAGTACTATTTCCAATCACAGATGGTGGTTTCTTTAACTCAACATCAAAAAGTTTTGCTGCACTTCTAAAGAGAGCCTTAGCTGAAACCTCCATTCCTGGAGCTATCACTCCTCCTAAATATTCACCTTTAGAGGATATAACATCAAAAGTGGTAGCTGTTCCCATATCTACTACCACACATGGAACTCCATAAACCTCCTTTGCAGCAACTGCATTAGCAATTCTGTCAGCCCCTACATCTACTGGTCTTTTATATAAAATTTTCATACCAGTTTCAAACTCACCTGTAACTAATAATACATCCACATCAAAATAACGTCTGCAAGCTTTAATTAATTGATCCTCAACCCCTGGTACTACACAACAAGCAATTGCATCATTAATGTTATTAAGACTTATTTTTTCTATTTCCATTAGTTTCACCAACATCAACCCTATTTCATCACCAGTTTTTATTTTTGGAGTGTAAATCCTCCAGGAAGTGACAACCTCATCATTTTTTATTACACCTATAACTGTCTGAGTATTTCCTACATCTATTGCAAGTAACATTTTCTTCTCCAATAAATATCAAATTTAATTAGTTTATTTTATTTTTATATTCCCTCTCAAAAGAAGGGTTCTTAAATAGCAATTTAATGTAGCTAATATCTTAACTACTTACTTAACTTTCTTATTTCTAAATAAATAATCTCTTAACCACCTGCGCCAAATATACCATAACAATATCATAAATATTATAATGGCTAAAGTTACCCATCCAATTTTATGAATTATAGAAAGTATTAAATCAATATTTTTACCAAAAAAATATCCAAAAAGACAATTCCCCAAGCCCCAGGTAATAGCTCCAATAGCATTATAAAGGAAAAACTTTGGATAGTTCATCTCATTTACACCAGCTAAAAATGCTGTAAAGGTTCTTAAGAAAGCTGTCCATCTACCAATTATTACAGTTTTAGCTCCATGCTTTTCATAGAAATTTTCAGCTTTTTTAAGCTTTTCCTCTGAAATCCTAAATTTTGGTCCATATTTAACTAAAACAGGTCTTCCACCTTTTTTTCCTAAGAAATAAGCAAAGTTATCTCCCAAAAAAGCTCCTATAATAACCACTGGGATTAATATATAAATATTTAAAATGCCCATAGAAGCTACAAAACTTGCTGTTAGAAGTATAGTCTCACCAGGAATAAATAATCCAATAAATGCACCATTTTCTAATGCAACAGCAAGAAAGACAAATAGGTATCCGTATTGAGATATGAACCTTAATATTTTCTCGTATGTCAAAAATTCTCCAAATCATTCTTAGTTACTATTTTAAATACATATTATAAACTAAGTTAAAATCTTTATTTAAAATTATCTATCCAAAAATATCTAATTACATAAAATGAATCAAATTTAAAGAAGAATTTTCTATCTATAGTTTTAATTTTTTATATAAAATATATTTATAATTCTGAACTAATTTTTATTATGATAATTAAGTTACTTAGATAATTTTAATTCTTTATGAAGTATTTTTAAATTTGAAAGTGCTATTGGACTTCATCCAAATACTGAACTCCAGTTTCAAAAAATAAATGTCTTAATCATCATTCATTGTTTGTTTAAATAATTCTTAAGTTAGAAAGACTAGGGATATACAAACCGATTTAAATTATACTAATTTTTAAGGAAATGATATAATATATTAATTAATAGAAACGAACAAAAACTTAAAACTTGACAAACTGAAAATTATTCATATAGTACTAATAATGGTGTGAACCCCAAAAGTTAGACACAATGTTAACTAAGTTAAACCAACTGACGGACTTCACTTTTTTTAATTTTATTATATTTAATTTTACTTTCAAATTCTTCTGGTGACATATAGCCAAGTGAAGAATGTAATCTTTTTTTATTATAAACTTCTTCAATAAAATAGGGTATTCTTTTAATAACATCTCTGTATGTTTCATAGTTAAACATATATACTTCTTCAATCTTAAGTGACCTAAAAAAAGATTCTATTATGCTGTTATCATAAGGGCTTGCTTTAGATGACATGGATATAGCTATACCGTACTCCTTTAGAATCTTTACATAATCAGATGAGCAATACTGAATACCCTGGTCAGAGTGATGAATAAGATCTGACACGTCTCTTTTTAAAATAGCATCTTTTAGTGCTTCTATTGTAAGATCAGCTGATAGGGTTTTACCTAGACCGTATCCTACTATTTTTCTTGAATATGCATCAATTATTGCTGCTAGATATACAAATGAAGTAAGTATTCTTATGTAAGTTATATCAGCATTAAATATCT
>JAUWOM010000005.1 GCA_030612085.1 Actinomycetes bacterium | reverse complement strand
AGACCAAGCCCACGGTATCAAATCAGAGGAAACCTTACTTGTTAATCTTATACCCATTGGAAAAGGAGCCCCCATTAAAAAACCCATAGGTGCTAATATTAAAATGCATGAAATAAAACGAATGTAAAAAGGATATGCCATCAAATTTTTTAGCAACACAGGTGAAAGCATTAGTAGAATTAAAATTAAAATAAGTAAAGCACAAATTTTTATTGAAAAATATTGTGTATTTTTGCCTAAAATTAAACTGCCAAGACCCGAGAAAAATAGAATTGAGAACAAAACTGTAGAAACAGAATAAATTGGATGACCCAGATATAAAATAAATTTCTGCATAAGTGGAATCTCAATAAATAAAAAACCGATGCCTATTGCAGAGAAGTAGATAAATATCTGCCATTTAGATACCTTTAAGTTAAACCTTTTACCCCTAATTATCAGGGGAATAATAATAAGCATTATAGATAGTAGTACAGAAATTAACAGAAGTGCGAATAGAATTAAATAACCACCTCCACCAAAGGGTTGCCATGTCTTTCCATAAGAAGCCAATATTTTAGGTATATGGCTTGGCTTAAAAAAATGAAAGAAAAAAGGTTTATTATCTGTTGTTGGACTAACGTCAAATTCATATTCATTAATGAAATCTTTTTTGTCTATGCCAACAATCTTTGAAAAGTATTCATAATAATATGGTTTATTAATCTTTATGTTCTTATTTGTTTCATCAGGCATTATGTTACTGTAATATATTAAATCAAAACCCCTCTCATCACAGAAATCTTTAACACCTTGTTTCTCTTCATTTGAAAATTTTCCATTTTTAACCATAATAAAAGATGTGGAAAAACTTCTAATAGCACAAACATAATCTTGAGGATCTTTGATATTAAGTTCGTCAAGACTGCTTAAAATTGTAGAGAATATTTTTAAACTTTCACTAGGGGGAAGTTGAAGCCATCTTGAAATACATAAAATTCCATTTATTTCTAAGTGGTTATAATATTGTTTTATTGCTTCAACAGTATATTCATAATTTTCACCGAGACTATATGTACCAGCTGTGACAACTTTGTAGCTATCATCCAAGCATAAAAAAATCAAATCATATTTTTTCTTTGAGGATGCGATAAAATTGCGATCATTCTCGTTTATAACCTTAACTTTAGGAGAATTTAAGATATTCCCACTAAAATCCCTATAATCCTCTTTAAGGAGATTAATTAATATAGGATTTTTCTCAACAACGGTTATTTTTTTACAATTATTTTGAAGGGCACCCAAAATATCTAAGCCACCACCAGGATTCATTAAAACAACACTTGAATTAGGTTTAAGAATGTAAGCAATATATGAGGGGAGATAATAGAGGAAATCTGTTGTATTTTTTGTATTATCACAAAAAGTTATTGGAGAGAGATCATCTCCGTCTGTAGTAATTCCTATCTGTTTTGGTGGGGGATCTGGAAATTTTAAACTTAAGCCTGGTGCACTATGTATCTTATCACTTTCTATAACATCAACCTTTGAGAAAGCATTCCACTCGGTGAGAAGTATTTTAGAATCAGGAAAATTTAGAAGTTGACTCAAAGTTTTTTGTGGAGCCATTCTAATCTGGAAAAAG
Organism: Actinomycetes bacterium; assembly: GCA_030612085.1. Lineage (GTDB taxonomy): Bacteria > Actinomycetota > Humimicrobiia > JAHJRV01 > JAHJRV01 > JAHJRV01. The sequence continues at coordinate 23,772 of JAUWOM010000005.1, read as the reverse complement.
GGAGGGGTAAAGATAATAAGTATAATAATTAAAATAAATGAAAAAATATTAACTAATATAAATCTATTTTTAGATTTAGTAAAAATACTACTTAATTTAGTAAATAAATTTTTATAATTGGAAAAATCAGTTTGGTATTTTGGCAAAAATAAAAAAGATGTAATAATTCCAAAACAAGCTATAAGTAATACAAGCTTCTCTCCTCCAAAAATTGGGATTGTTAGAACTACAAAGAAACTGCCAATTGATGAGCCAACAAGATTATAAAAGTAAATTATATGCACTTTTTCTGATTTTTGAGATAGTAAGATTCCTAAACATACTCCTGAGAAGAAAAATGGAGCAGTTAATCCTAAGTACCAAATAAAAAGATATAGAAACTGTATTTTATCAAAAGCTATCCTGTAGGGGTCAAAAGGGATAAGATTAAATATTAAATAACTCAAAATTGTGGTTAAAGAAAATAGAAATGAAAAAAGTGAAAGATAGTATTTATTCTTTAATAGTCCTCTTTTTTCATTTTCCTGGTCTTCATTATTAGTATTATTTTTTAGGAATATAGAAAGATAAGTACCACTTGCTCCAAAACCAAGTAATGCAATACTTACTATCATAAAAGCGAAATGATACCATAGTGATATCGAAAACAACCTTATGAAAAGAGCTTGAAGAGCTAAAGTTGACATTGATAAAACAAAGATACCAAGATCATTGGAGTTAATATCTTTTATTCTTCTACATTTCGGCAAATAGGAACTTATCATAAATTTTATAGCTATAGTGAGCAAGAAAAATTAAATTTTATATTTATATGTAGAAATTTTACGTAGATTAATGATAATTTATATATAGATAAATTTCTTTAAATGTTTAAAAGCTCAATAGTTTTTTGAAAGGTTATTATTCTATGTTAAATTAATTATATCCTGTTGTTAAAAATCGTCATTGTCCTTTTTGCGAAAATATATAATATCTTTTCTTTCCTCGTAACCCAAACCTTTAGCCATTTCTTTAGATCTTTTGTTACTATTATGAATTTGCATAGCAAAAATCATACAACCTCTTTTGCGAAGAACACTTTCTACTTTAAGACATAGTTTCTTTCCTAAACCCTTTCCTTGAAACTCAGGATCCACTGCAACTCTATTTAACCAACCCTTTCTTCCACCATATGTTGCTAAAACTGACCCTACTATCTTTCCATCCTGTTCTGCAACAAGAAAAAGGTCTGGATTAGCCCTTAATTCTTTCAATATATGTTCTCTGGAATCTCTTCCACATTGCTTATAGTCTAATCCAGCTCTCTCCCAGAGCTCAATAAGTTCCCCATAATCCTCTTTTTTCATTTTCCTAATATGCATCTTTCCTCCTGCTCAACCTATCTTGTTGTTACAATAACAAATGTTAAAAATAATAAATTTGAAGGATTGTCATTACGAGGGACAAAGTCCCAAAGCAATCTCAAATAATTATTGATATAGAAAATATAGTGAAAATGCTCCCGCAAGCATTATTAAAACTGCTGGAAAAAGTAATTTATATAACTTTTTTGAATCAGCTTTAAAATAATCTTTAGTAATAGCCAAACAAACATGAACAGGCGACAATAATACTCCAGCAAATCCTGCCATAAAAGCAAGAACAACACTACCCATATTAATTCCAGTTTCAGGAAACAAAAATGGCATGATAATTGGAAAAGAGATTCCTACTGCTGCATGAGTAATTCCAGTCATTAATCCTGCAACTAATGGAATTAAAGCAATAATGATTATATTTGGAACATTATTTGAGATTAGGTATTCAGGCAGAATATTAACAGCTCCACTTTCAATAAATGAATCTTTAAAGAGCATTAATCCAAAAACCAATACAAGCATAGATAAATACTTCTTATAATCAAAGTCTCTGTGAATTTCTGGAATATAATCTTTAAACAAAATCAATAAAGCAGTAATGACAATCGCTAAAACTATTATGATATTAATTTTGAAAATAGTAACTCCAATAATAACTGCTAATATTGGCGATAATCCAATAAAAAGATTTAAAAAAATTCTCTTTTTTGACTTCTTGGAAAAAGTCTTTGGATTTTTTCTTTTTAAATCAAATAAGAATAAAACTCCAGCAGATATTGCAAGTAAAGTTAATGGTATATTATACAGAATTAGTGTTGAAAAATTAATGTTTAAAAGCCCGCTTGTAAGAATTATTCCTGGATAAAGAGGCAAGGTGTATTCCCATACATGCCTATACCAATAATTTATTAACGTTTTCTTTTCATTTGTTACATCACAATTGTCAAGGACCTCCTCTACTAATGGAGCTGATATAATTGCACCACCCAACATTGGAAGAAAACCAACAAGTGCAGGTATAATAGCTGAAATTAATTTAACAGATTTTGATAGTTCCTTTAGAGAGTCTATAAGTAGTTGTAACCTTTCAGTTTTTCTAAGAATGTCATTGAACAGTAGCATTAATAAGACAGCTCCAATTAATTGCCAGGTCTTAGAGTTTCTTAATGTTATCAGGAGTACATCAATAAAAAGAGAGACATTCCGTTTAAAGAGAATGACAAAGAGGAAAGAACCCAATATAAATACAAATTGTAAGTTTACTTTTTTAATTAACAGAAAAGTTAAAACAGCAATTATTAAAATAAAAAGTATTATTTGCATTTAATTCAACTTGCCCTAAAAATTAAAATATTTCGAGGAAAAATGCAGTTGTAAATATTACTTTAAACTATTTTTACATCTCTTAACTTAAAAGAATTTAAATTTTCCTTGCAATTTTAACACGAAGTTTTATAAGGATATAGAAAAAGTCTTTAAAGTGATACTATTCTCTTCATTAAAAACAGGCTTTTGAGAAGTTTTTATAAAATGATCACGTTAATTAGTGAATCTACCCTTTCCAAATACAAGAGAGTCATAAGCCTTCTTAGTCTTATTGTAATTCCTGTCTCTATCAAGTGCTATTCCTCTGCCAACGCCTGAAACAATCCTACCTATAGAGATTTTATCCATTTCCTTTGCAAACTCTTTCAGAAACATTGGAGCGCTTCCTGGTTGTATGCTTCTTCCATCAAATATAATGTGTACATTCACTTTCTTTAGACCCCTATTTTTAGCAAGTTTCAATAACTCAAGAGGATAGGTCATGCTTCCATGAGAACTTTTTTTAGAAAGTAAAGCTATTAAATGAAGGGAGCTATTATGCTTCTTGGCAGAGTCTATTGCTTCAATAAAAGCTGGGTTTCTATGAAATGTACCATTTTCAATAGCAATATCAATTCTTGCATCATCTTGAACAATCACACGACCAGCTCCGATATTTATATGACCAGCTTCTGAATTTCCTGGTTTTCCTTCCAAAAGACCTACGGCTCTTCCAGCAGCCTTTAGTTGGGTAAAGGGATATTTACAAATTAATTGATCCCAAAATGGTGTGTTAGCCAAAAAGATAGGATTTGTTTCGTCATTTTTACCAATTCCCCAACCATCTAGGACTACAAGAAGTACTTTCTTTTTACTATTCTTATTAATATCGGGATAGTTTTGTAATAAACTCTTACCATTCATAAATTCTGACTTTGGTAATCCCATAATCTGAAGAATAGTAGGAGCTACATCCGCTAAAGACCCACCTTCTCTCAAAGAAAAATCAACACTCATCTCTTCATCAGGAAGTACTAAGATAAAAGGCACAGGACTGTCAGTATGCTTAACATTTGGAGTACCGTCATCTTTAACTGCTATTTCAAGAACACCATGATCTGCTGTTATAATGGTAATATATCCTATTGATTGAGTACCCTCTATAACTTGCTCGAGGCATTTGTCCAGTGCCTCAGCACATTTAATTTTTGCATCTAAATTATCTATATGTCCAATAACATCGCCATTTGCGAAATTAACAGCAATCAGTGCATATTTATTTTTATTTAAACCTTTTAAAACCTCTTCAGTCACTTGTGCACTACTTAATTCTGGAACAAGATCAAAAAGCACTCCCTTAGGTGAAGGGACCTTAACACCATCTTCACCTGGGAAAGGTTCATTGTTACCGCCATTAAGAAAGAATGTAACATGAGCAAATTTTTCTGACTCAGCAATACGAAGCTGAGATAGCCCATGTTCACTGATTATCTCACCCATAGTACCCTTGATTTTTTCAAGAGGTGGAAATGCAATAGAAACTGGTAAATCTTTGAGCATCTTATGATATAAGGTCATTGTTACGAAATTAAGATTTTTAAAATTTACCACTGGGAATTTATTAAAAGATGGATCCACAAATGCTCTTGTCAATTGAATCTCTCTCTCACCACGGCGACAGCAGAAAATAACAGAATCACCATCTTTAATTGTCCCAACAGGCTTTCTTTCATCATCAATAAGAACAATAGGATCTAAAAAATAGTCAGTTTGCCCTTCCTGATACATATCCTTTATAGTTTTTACTATTAAAGCTTCACCTCTTGATACGTTATTCATTATAAAATGAAGGCTTCAAAATCCCTTATTAATTGAAGGGGTGAGAGCCATCCTCCTTTCCATAGATAATGTTTTATTATCTTTGTTATTTTTAGCAAGGTTATGTATATGTATTATTAATAATATAAATTTACAATTTAATAAAATTTTAATTCCTTTAAAAGAAATAATTAAAAATTTAATATCAACATAAATTAATATTTATATTTTATGTAGGGCAACCCTTTAGGGTTGCGTTTATAATTTAATTTTGAATTTATTTGCAAGGCCAAAGCCTTACCCTACATATTTATTTTTTATGTAAAACTGGATCTTAAATTAAATAGTTATTTTAAATGGCAGGCAACAAGATGTTTGTTTCCAGTATCAATTAGTTCAGGTTCTTTTTTACTACAGATATCCATAACTTTTGGACATCTTGGATGAAATCTACACCCTGGTGGTGGATTAATAGGACTTGGAATCTCACCTCGAGGAATTAAGTGTTTCCTTCTTGCTTTAGGATCAGGAACAGGAACAGCAGAGAGCAATGCAATTGTGTATGGATGTTTTGGATTAGAATAAACATCATAAATTGTTCCCATCTCAAATATCTTGCCAAGATACATAATTGCTATCCTGTCACAAATATATTTTGTTGTTGCTAAATCATGTGTTATAAAAAGATATGTTAAATTAAATTCATTCTTTAAATCCATCATTAACTTAAGTATTGTTGCCCTTACTGAAACATCAGCCATCGCAATTGGTTCATCCGCTACTATTAATTCTGGTTGTAATATTAAAGCTCTAGCGATAACTGCTCTTTGTCTTTGTCCCCCACTTAATTGATGAGGATATTTTTCACAAAGAATTTTAGATGGTGTTAATCCTACTTTTGTCATAATATCTAAAACCAGTTCCCTTTTCTCAGCTTCATTACAGATTTTATGGATGAGAAGAGAATGACCTATTGAATCTCCGACTTTCATCCTTGGATTTAAAGAGGCATATGGATCCTGAAAAATTATCTGCATTTTTTTTCTGAAACTTCTCATTTCAGAAGGACTCAATGAAGAGATATCAATATTATCAAAAAATATTTTTCCTTCTGTGGGTTCAGTTAATCCTAATATAAGTCTTCCCGTTGTCGTTTTTCCACTCCCACTTTCGCCAGCAAGCCCAAAAACTTCTCCTTTTCTTATATTAAAACTAATTTTATCTACTGCTTTAATAAAGTCTATTTTTCTAGCAAGGAGAGTTTCTACAAAACCTTTCTGAACTTGATAATATTTTTTTAAATTTTTTACTTCAATTAAATTATTAGTCATAATTATTTTTATTAATTTGTATTAAAATTTATAATCAATATAGCCAACATCTTACAAGATGATTTTCTTTTACCCCCTTTAGTGGTGGTACGTACACTGAACACTTTTTCATAGTATTTACACATCTTGGATGAAAGCTACATCCAGTTGGGGGATTTATTAAGTCTGGAGGTGAACCCGGCATTATCTCTAATTCTTGCTTCTCGAGACTTATATTTGGTATAGATTTTAAGAGTCCAATTGTATATGGATGAAATGGTTTTTCAAAAAGAGGAAAACAATCTGCAATCTCTACAATCCTTCCGGCATACATAATTGCAATTCTGTCTACAAGCTCAGAAACAACACCCATATTATGAGTGATTAATATTATTGTTAATTTATATAAACTTCTAAGTTCTTTTAACAAATCTAATATCTGAGCTTCTACAATAACATCTAATGATGTAGTAGGTTCATCAGCAATAATCAAATCAGAATTTAGTGCTAATGCTAAACTCATCATTGCTCTTTGTCTCATACCACCAGAAAATTGGTGAGGATAATCATTTAATCTTGTTTTTGAGATTCCAAGTCTATCTACTAAATCCTCAGCTCTCTTTCGAGCATCCTTTTTACTTAATTCTTTTTTATGAGTTAAAATAGTTTCAACTATATGATCACCAATTCTCATCAAAGGATTTAGACTTGTCATTGGATCCTGAAAAATCATGGATATTCTCTTTCCTCTAATCTTTGTCATCTCTTTTTCCGTCTTCTTAACTAAATCCTCTCCATCAAACATAATTTCTCCTCCAACAATTTTACCTGGTGGGGGTATAAGTTTTAGTATAGAAAAGCCAAGAGTGGATTTTCCACAGCCAGATTCTCCAACTAAACCAAGTGTCTGACCTTTTTTGAGCTCAAGTCCAACCTTATCTACAGCTTTAACTAAACCTATTCTAACAGGATATAAAACCTCTAAATCTTTTATTTTTAATATTGTTTTATCTTTTTCATTCATATTAATATCTATTTTTATGGATAGTCATTTTTCAATTAGTTTTAGATTGCTTCGTGACTTTGTCCCTCGCAATGACAAATAAGGAATCTTGCACTCTCGAAATGACATATTATTAAAATCTGTTTTTATCTTTCAGTAATTTTTGGGTTCAATATTTCATTAAGACCCTCTCCAATCATACTGAACCCCAAAGTCGTAAGAGAAATCATTATTCCTGGAAATGTTATTATCCACCAACTACCACTTGGTAAAAATGCCCTTCCCTGACTTAAATCCATACCCCAATCAGGAGTTGGAGGTGGAATTCCAAGACCTAAGAAACTAAGGCCAGCTGCAGTTAAAATTGCATCAGCTATATTAAGTGAAAAAACAACGACTATTGATTGTATAACATTTGGAAAAATATATTTTATTAAAATTGTTGATGATTTTGCCCCCAAGCTTTTAGCAGCTTCTACATACAACTCCTCTTTAATTGAAAGAGTATGTCCCCGAGACATCCTAAAATAGGTAGGTATATAAACAAAGGCTATTGCAATAGAAATATTAATAACTCCAGGACCCAATAGTGCTGCCATAGCAATTGCTAATATAAGTCCTGGAAATGAATATATGCTATCCATAACAAGGGAAAGTATCCTATCAATTTTTCCACCAATAAAACCAGATAGAAGCCCAAGTGGTATCCCCACCAATGCTGAAAAGATTGAGGACAAAAATGCTATTGAAAGAACTACTCTTGCTCCATATATTACTCTACTAAAGACATCTCTACCCAAGTTATCAGTTCCCATATAAAAGTCAGAATTGGGAGGAGAAAATGTGTTACCCACAAATTTAATTGGATTATAGGGCGCAATGATGGGAGCAAATATTGTAATTAGTATTATTACCAATATAATAACAGAACCAGTAGTTGTTATATAAAATTCAGAACCATACCATTTTGCGCTTTTTATAAACCAACCGAATAATCTGTGTGAAAAGAATTTATCTTCTTTTTTCATTTAATTTCCTTGCAATAAATTATATTCTTGTCTCAATATACTTAACTAAGAAGAAATATTTTATTTTTCATCTAAATTTCGTTAATATCTGATTCTTGGGTCTAAAAAGGAATAAAGAATATCAACAAGCAAGCTAACACCTGCTACTAAAATTGCGATAAAAACCACGCTACCCTGTATTGATGGAAAATCACGGTATAAAATCCTATCAACCAGGAATCTTCCCAAACCGGGCCATGAAAAGGTAGTCTCTGTTAAAACTGCCCCAGCCAATAAGAGAGCGAATTGCAAACCCATCATTGTTATAATGGGAATAAGTGCATTTTTTAAAGCATGTTTATAAACAACAACTCTTTCAGAGAGACCTCTTGCTCTTGCTGCTGTTATAAAATCCTGACTTAAAACATCCAACATATTTGTTCTTGTTAACCTGGTAAAGACTCCGGAAATATATAACCCCAATGTTAAAGAAGGTAATATAAGATGCTTTACTGCACTTACTAAACCTACCATATTGCCAGTTAATATACTATCTAATATAAAGAGTCCCGTTATTTTTTCAGGAGTTAAACCTATTCCAATTCTTCCATAAACGGGGAGCCACTTTAAATATACTCCAAAAAATAACTGCAACATCAGGCCAAGCCAAAAAACTGGGATGGTGTAAATTATTATTCCGTAGAGTCTAAATCCATAGTCAGCAAAACTTCTTCTTTTATGGGCCGCATAAGCTCCAGTAAATATACCGATAAGAATACTCATTGTCATTGATAAAATGCTAAGCTCAAGTGTTGCTGGAAATTTTTCTCTTAAATCCTTTGCTATAGGTCTTCCACGAACAGGAGCCAAAGATTCACCTAAATCACCTCTTAGAAGATTATATAGATATTCAAAGTATTGTATATAAAGAGGTTTATCAAGTCCCAAGCTATGTTTTATATCATCAACATATTCCTGTGGTGCACCTGGTCTTAACATAGCACGTACAGGGTCACCGGGCATAATTCTTACTATTAAAAATACCAATGTTACTAAAATAAAAATCATTGGTATAGTTAGAAATATCCTTGTAATAATATAAGCTCTTAGGGATTTCATATTACCTTTTAATAGTTAAAAATATTTTAAAGACGTTACTAAAAACTTCAAATATAAATACTCTTAATTAAATTTAAATATTCTTATTATAATTATATAGAATGTATAAGTTAATTATGAAAATTAAGATTAATTTTTAATAAGGTTTTATTACTAAATTTGAAATATTTTAAGGTATATCGAGAGATATATCAAATTATAAAAAGAAGTTCAAATTAGAAGGATTTTGACAGCTAAAAAACCGTCAAAATCCTTCCTTTTAAATCCTTACTATATACCTTCTTTAATTTCTTTTATTTGGTAAGCAAGAAATAGTGAAGGAACATAGTTGGATCAAGTTTTATACCAGATACGTTCTTTTGTGCTACAACAAGTAATTGTCCCTGAGTGAACGGTATGGTTGGGCATTCCTTGGCCCATAATTTCTGAGCATCTTCATAAATAGCCTTTCTATCATCTCCCCTGAGCGGTGTAGTTATTTGACCTTTTTCTAAAATCTCATCCATATCTGAATTACTATAGAAAACTCCTATATCATCAGAAGCTTCTGAGTGACCCCAGGACCATGTATAGTTATCCGGATCAAGATAGTCAGGATACCAACCGAGTAGAAACAAAGGCATTGTACCCTCACCTAAATATTCAGTATAGGTTGCCCACTCAGCGCTTTGAAGAGTAACTTTAAAAATCCCTGTTTCCTCTAAGGAATCTTTCAAAATAGCAGCTATATCATCTTCAGTTGGACCATAATGGTCAGTTGTAAACCAGAGATCAGTTTCAAGTGGATTTTCTTCACTATATCCAGCATCTTCTAACAAACTTATTGCCTTTTCTAAACCTCTTTCTCCATACTCATCTTTGAAAGCATCAATGTGACTCCACATTCCCATAGGAACCATACTATATAAAGGAGCATGTGTACCCATAAATACAACATCAGATATCTTACTTCTGTCAATAGCAGCAGCTACTGCTTCTCTAATCTTTACATCAGTGTATGGGTCGGTAGTTGTATTAAGGCAGATATAACGAATATAAGCACCAGGACCCTCAATAACCGCTAAATCTGGATTCTTTTTTAAATCTTCATAATCAACAGGTTCCAAGGTTTTCCATGCTATATCTATCTCCTTGTTTTCCAGTGCTAATCTCATTGTGGTTGAATCTGCAAAATATTTAACAATCACATTCTTGTATGCAGGAGGAGTTCCATAATAATCTGGATTTGCTTCTAATACCATCTCTACGTCTCTATCCCACTTAGTAATTTTGTATGAACCAATACCAGCAGATGTGTTATCTGGATCAATCTCACCTTCAGGATAAGCCTTTGAACTTATCGGGGTATAAGGTGTAGTTGCCACAAGAAGTGAGAAATAAGGAACTGGATCTAGTAATTTAAATTTAACAGTCAGCTCATCTATAACTTCAACACTTTCTACAAAAGAAGTTACTAACCAGTTAGGGTCCCCAGCTATCACTACAACCCTATCAATTGACCATTTAACAGCTTCAGCATCTAATGGAGTTCCATCAGTGAACTTCAGTCCCTCTCTTAACTTGAACGTATATTCAAGTCCATCCTCACTTACTTCAGGCATATCCTCTGCTAATCCAGGTTGAAGGTCAGATGTTCCAGCAATATAAGTCAGTAGGGTATCAGCTGTGTTGTGAAATATTTCCCATGTGTGAAAATCGTATGTCTGTGCTGGATCTAATTGCGTTACTGAATCAGTTGTACCAATAATAAGTGGTTCTACGGGTGCTGCTGCAGGACAACCGGTTAGTCCAAGACAAACTGCAATTAGAGTGGTTATTGAAATAATTATTGATAAAAATTTTTTAAAACTCATTTTTCCTCCTTTTAAGTGATTTTTAAAAAAGAAAAAATCGCCACCATTACCACTTCTGTTATATTATATATTTTTCTATTGGCACCCCCTTTTATAAAGATTTTTAATATCAAACACTATTATAATAGATTATTTTTTATGATGTCAAGCTGTGTCAAGGCAAATGTCAAGCCAAAAATATAGTACCAAATTAGAAATGTCCAGTTTTTATCAAATTAGAAATGTCCAGTTTTGCACTAACTAATAAATCACTTTTCTCTCTTTTTTTATCTATTATACAATTACAAATAAAAATTTAAAAATATTATATATTATTATCTTGTAAGGTATATTAAAAGAATATTTAGTGCATATAATTTTAAGAATAAGTGATATTGTGTTAAGATTTGGCGTTTGTAGAGGATAGTGAAACAACTCAAAACCCTTAAGTGAAAGGCTAAAAATAGTAGGGCAAGGCTTTAGCCTTGCTTACAAATTATGAATTATAAAATAATATTAAATAAGCAATCCCTTATGGTTACCTCTAAGAGGTGATAGGATAATTATCAGAATCCTGGTTGTAGAGACATTTTACAAAAATTTACCCAAACTCTATAGTCCAGGAAATTCAACACCTCTTAGAGGCTTTGTCCAAGTAATCAGTCTAAGCCTGTCTATTATCAGATCCCGCGTGTGACCTTAGACTGCTCCTCCATTACATCAAAAACCTTAACATTGAAATCACTGAGTGCTGGATGATTAAGAATGCCTTCCGCAATAGGTCCACTGGTGTACGCTTCAAGAGAAGATGCATCTTCAAATAATAAAATTCCTCCAGCTTCTCTTTCTTCTGCATTCATTATCCAGACCTTCCATCGTAGACCAGGGACTGCCGCGATGTCATTCGCTAGGGGAGATACAGCCTTCTCGTAATCCTCCTTGGATACATTGAACTTAAAATTGATTTGTAGAATCTTTGCTGTCATGCTTATTCCTCCTTTAAATTATTTTTATTTTTAATGGGATTAACCATCCCCATATTTCAAATTACTGTGCTTATCACCTCCTTTTTACTCAAAATTTTAAATTAAAAACAAGCCTAATAAAGCAAAATAATATTATAGGGTTATAATAAATTATATAATTACCTCCTTTTATAAAAATCTTAGTATTAGATAAACTGTTATAGTGGAATAATTTTTATAAAGTCAAATTATATTTATTATAATCGTATCAACATAGTGATATTCTTTATAATCTATTATATTATTATTAATAATATTATTAATAATAATATAGAAAATTCGCACAAATTGTAAACCTGATTCATTAATAATACACAATTTAATTATAAAAAGAGGAAACTTATTGCACTTAAGAAATCTTGAGCTTTCCAACTTTCGTAACTACAAATCACTGAAGTTAGAGCTAAAGCCTGGATTAAATATATTTATTGAAAAAAATGCTCAAGGAAAAACAAATTTGTTAGAGTCAATTTACCGTTTATCCAGTGGTTCTTCTTATCGAACAATAGAAAAGAAAGAAGCAATCTCATGGGGTGATGAAATGGCTATAGTCAGAGGTAGAGTCAAGAAAAATAACAAAGAAAGTTTTATTGAAATTTTTTTTCCTAGAAAAGGAAATAAAAGAGCAAGAGTAAATGGGTCTTATTTAAAGAGAATAAGTGATTTGTGGGGAAATTTAATTGTAGTTATGTTTTCACTACAAGATTTAGATATGGTAAGGTCATCACCTGTTTATAGACGCCAGTTTTTAGACAGAATCTTAAATCAGATCAATCCTGAGTATAGACATCATTTTGAAAGATATCAAAGGATATTTAACCAAAGAAATTCACTACTGAAACTATTTCATTTAGCCAGTAACAGGAAAAAGATTATAAACACAATTGATTTATGGAACAGATTGTTTGTAACTTCAGGTTCTTTTATAATAATGGAGAGAATAAAACTACTTGAAATTTTAAAATAATTTAGCTAAGGGGGTTATTGATAAGATTTCCATAAATGGGAAATTAGAGATTTGTTATAGTACTTCTATGTCTGTTGAAAAAAAAGATAAAATAAAAGAGATAGAAGATGAGATGCTAAGAAAATTAAAAGAAAGGCAAAAAAGAGATATTTCTATAGGAGTAACAACTATTGGTCCACACAGAGATGATATTAAAATTACTATTTGGGGAAGAGATGCTAGGAATTACGGATCAGGTGGACAACAAAGGATGATAGCACTTTCTCTTAAATTTGCAGAACTAAATTTCTATAATGAAAAATTGGGTAAAAAACCAATCTTGCTTTTAGATGAGGTATTAAGTGAGTTAGATGAAAACAAGAGAAGATCATTATTAAAAATATCTCAAGATGTAGAACAGACAATAATAAAATCAACTCATTATCCTCAATTGCTAAAAACTAAAAAGTCTAAAATATCAACTTATTTAGTAGAGAATGGGAAAATCAAGGTTTGGCAATAACATGAAAAAAATAGGAGAAATTTTGCCCTCGGTTCTCAGTAGGATGGGAATTATTAAAGGCATTGAACAGGGGAAAGCAGTAGTTTTTTGGGAAAATATTGTTGGAAATGATATTGCTCGACATGCAAAGCCATTCAAAGTAAGAAAAGGAATTTTATATGTTGAAGTAACAAGTTCAGTATGGGTACACGAACTTCAGATGATGGAGCCGGAGATAAGAAAAAGGATAAACAAATATTTAGAAAAGAATATTATTAATAAAATAAGATTTTATCCCGCAAGATCCAGTAGATTATTTAAAAAGATTGATACTAAAGAGACAAAAATAGCCCCAAAAGTAAATAAATTATCAGAAAAGAAAGAGAAGACTCAAAAGACAATAAAATTATCAGAGAAAACAGACACGGTTTCAAAAACAAAGAAATTGTCAGAAAATCAAAAGAAAGAGATTGATAAAATTAGTTCGCAGATACCGGACGAAGATTTGAAGGAGCACTTTGAAAAAGCAATGGAGAGTCAAGTAAAAATTGAAAATACCAATAAATAAATCAATTAGAAAATAAAACAAATTAAATAATCTTTGAAAGCTTTGGGCAAAGTTTCTTGACTAAAATGTCTGCGAAACCATGCCACAAAGCTATTAAGAAAGTATATCAAAAAGCTATTAATAGAAATTATGCAGGGCAAGGTTTTAACCTTGCTTTAAAAGCAACCCTAAAAGGTTGCCCTACATCTGTATTCTCTCCCCTTGTGGGAGAGGGTAGTTCACAAACTCTATTATTAAATATTTATAAGGCTAAATATGTGATTTTATGATATAATTTATTTAATGATTTTCACATTATTTTTAAAAGAAATAAATAAAGAGAGGGAAATTTACCCTCTTATTTATTTTTAAATTCAAATTTTTAAAGTCATATAACAAATATTAATTAATGCAGTAAAATACACAGAAATTTTAGAAAGAAGAAAGATACAAAATATGTTTCTATTTGGCATTTCCTTTTTTAAAACCCCTGATTAAAGAAGTGCCAATATTCTGATAATCAAAATTTAAATAAAGGTCAACTTAATTTTTTATTAAGATACCTTTTAAAGGGAGATAATAAAATTGGCTAAAAAAACTTATGATGTTGAAGATATAAAGGTTCTAAAAGATCTTGAAGCCATAAGAAAAAGACCGAGTATGTATATTGGTTCAACAGGTCACAGAGGACTTCATCACTTAATTTATGAGGTCGTGGATAACAGCATTGATGAAGCAATGGCGGGAGCATGTTCAAAAATAATGATGGCAGTACACAAGGATAATTCAGTAACAGTGATAGATGATGGAAGAGGAATACCTGTAAAGAAAATGAAAAAATTTAAAAAACCAGCAGTAGAGGTTATTTTAACCACACTACATTCTGGGGGTAAATTTAGTGAAGATGTGTATAAGGTTTCAGGAGGACTACATGGTGTAGGTCTCTCAGTAGTAAATGCATTGTCCAGTAAATTAATGGCTGAGATTAGAAGAGATGGTCATGTATTTAGACAAGAATACAGTAGGGGAAAGCCAATCACAAAATTAACTAAATATGGTAGTTCCAAAAAACATGGAACATTGATCAGATTTTGGCCTGACCCTGAGATTTTTGAGGATATAAATTATAAATCTGAAACAGTATTAAAATACCTAAAAGAAATGGCTTACCTGAATAAAGGGTTAAAAATTATTTATGAGGATCAGAGACATAAGCCACCAATAGTTGAGGAGTATAAATATAAAGGTGGAATTGTTGATTTTGTAAAAGATCTGGTTTCAAAGAAAGATTCACTACATAAAGGAGTAATGTATTTCAAAAGTAGTATAGATACAAATCAGGTGGAAGTAGCCATGAAATATACAACTGGTTATAGTGAGAATCTATACTCTTTTGCTAACAATATACATACTCATGAAGGTGGAACTCATGAAAGTGGATTTAAGAAAGCCCTAACAAGGGTGATAAATGATTATGCACGAAATAAAGGAATCCTAAAGGATAAAGATGAAAATTTAACAGGGGAAGATATAAGAGAAGGTCTTGTAGCAATTTTAAGTGTGAAGTTAAGAGAACCTCAATTTGAAGGTCAAACAAAAACGAAACTGGGAAATAGTGAAATGATGGGTATAGTTGAATCGATAGTTAATACAAAATTAAGTGAATATTTAGAGGAACACCCCGCTCATTCGAAAGCCATTTTAAACAAAACAATCAATGCAGCAAGGGCAAGAGATGCTGCAAAAAAAGCTCGTGAACTTACTCGAAAAAGAGGATTATTGCAAAGTAGTACACTTCCTGGAAAATTGGCAGATTGCACTATAAATGATCCATCAATAAGTGAGATATTTTTGGTAGAGGGTGATTCAGCTGGAGGAAGCTGTAAACAAGCCCGAGATAGGCAGTTTCAAGCAATACTACCACTAAGAGGTAAGATATTAAATGTTGAGAAATCAAGGGAATTAAAGGTATTAAGTAGTAATGAAATTCAGGCAATAATTACTGCATTAGGGACTGGAATTAAAGATGAGCTCAACATCAAAAATGCCAGGTATCACAAGGCAATTATCCTGTGTGATGGTGATGTGGATGGTTCACATATAAGAACTTTATTACTCACATTCTTTTATAGATATATGAGGGAATTAATTGAGGCAGGATATGTTTATATAGCTCAACCCCCATTATATCTGGTAAAAAAGAGGAAGAAGAGTCACTATGTATATTCTGATGAGGAACTACAGCAATTATTGAGCAGGATAGAAAAGAAAGGAATTACTATACAGAGGTATAAAGGTTTGGGTGAAATGAATCCCGAGCAACTCTGGGAAACCACAATGGATCCAGGGAAGAGAGTTATTCTAAGAGTTGGAATAGAAGATGCAATTTCAGCTGATGAAACATTCTCAACTTTAATGGGAAGTCAGGTGGAACCTCGTAAAGAGTTTATACAAAAAAGAGCAAAAGATGTTAGATTCTTAGACATTTAAACTAATAATTAATAATTTAGAAAAGCAAATAAGGAGAGATATTATTGGTACAGCAAATAGTTGGTAAAGTAAAGCCTGTTGATATAGAAGAAGAAATGAAGAAATCATATCTTGATTATTCAATGAGTGTGATCGTAGGTAGAGCCCTTCCCGATGTTAGAGATGGATTAAAGCCTGTTCATCGAAGAATTCTTTATGCGATGTATGATATGGGTATAACAAATGATAAACCTCATAAAAAAAGCGCAAGAATCACCGGTGAAACTTTGGGGAAATATCATCCACATGGTGATACCGCGGTCTATGATGCTTTGGTCAGGATGGCTCAAGATTTTTCCCTAAGATATTTACTAATTGACGGGCATGGTAATTTCGGTTCAGTTGATGGTGATAGGCCAGCTGCTATGAGATATACTGAGGCAAGATTATCATCTCTTAGTATGGAGATGTTAAGAGATATTGGCAAAGATACCGTTGAATTTATTGATAATTTTGATAGTAGTTTAAAGGAGCCAGAAGTACTACCCTGCAAATTTCCAAACCTTCTCATAAATGGCTCATCAGGTATTGCTGTAGGTATGGCTACAAATATGCCACCACATAATCTAAATGAGGTTGTAGACGGAATTATTGCATATATGGATGATCCAAAGATATCTTTAAAAAATCTAATGAAGAAAATAAAGGGCCCCGACTTTCCAACAGGTGGGTTGATTTTAGGAATGGGGGGTATAAAGGAAGCATATGAAACGGGAAAAGGTAAAATAACTGTGAGGGCAAAGACTCACCTTGAAACCATGAGGAGTAAGAAAAAAAGGATTGTTATAACTGAGCTTCCATATCAAGTCAACAAAGCAAATCTAATTAGAAAAATAGCAGAATTAGTGAGAGGAAAAAGAATTGAGGGAATATATGATTTAAGAGATGAGTCTGATAGAACTGGGATGAGGGTAGTTATTGAGCTAAAAAAGGAATCTCAACCTTATGTAATTCTAAATAATTTATATAAACATACTCAACTTCAAGATACTTTCGGAATAATAAATATTGCACTGGTAGATGGTGTTCCCAAGCTTATAACAATACATGAACTAATCGATAACTATGTAAAACATCAATTCAATGTTGTAATAAGATTAAAAAAATATGAACTAAAAAAAGCTAAAAACAGAGCTCACATATTAGATGGTATACTCATAGCTTTGGCTAACCTTGATAAAGTGATTAAACTTATAAAGACGAGTAAGACAGTTACTCAAGCAAGACAGAGGTTAATAAAAAACTTCAAGCTAACAACAATTCAGGCACAAGCAATTTTGGATATGAAACTTCAGAGATTAACGGGACTTGAGAGAGACAAAGTTCTAAAGGAGCACAAACAGTTGTTAGAAAAGATTAAATACTGTGAAAAGGTTCTTAGTGATAAGAAACTGGTATATCAAATCATTAAAAAAGAATTGAGAGATATTGTTAAAAGATTTGGTGATGAGAGAAGAACCATCATAGCTCCGACAGAAGAAGAAATAGATATTGAAGACTTAATTGCTGAGGAAGACATGATAGTGACAATAACTCATTCTGGATATATAAAGAGAATACCAATTACTACTTATAGAAAACAGAGGAGAGGTGGAATAGGAGTTATGGGAATGAATCTAAAAGAGGATGACTTTGTTGAACACCTCTTTATAAGCTCTACCCACCAATTTATGCTGTTTTTTACAAATAGGGGCAAGGTTTATAAGATTAAGACTTATGGACTTCCAACTGGAGGTAGAACTTCAAAAGGAAAGTCTATCAGGAATTTTTTTAACTTTAGTTATAATGAGAGAATTGAGATGGTTATCACCACTGATAATTTTAAATTCAAAGAATTCATTATGATGGTCACTAAAAATGGTTTAATAAAAAAGACGGAACTTTCTCAATACAAAAATGCAAGTAGAGGCGGTCTAATTGCAATAAATCTAAAAAAGAAAGACGAAATAGTTGGTGTTTTAAAAATAAAGCCAAAAGAGGAAGTAATTATAATATCAGCAAATGGGAAAGGAATTAGATTTGGAGAAAATCAGATACGAGCAACATCAAGAAACACCATGGGTGTAAGAGCAATGAGACTTAATAAGGGTGATAGAATACTTGGTATGGGAATCGCCATTGATGATACAGACCTATTATTGATTACTAAAAATGGCTATGGAAAGAGAACAGCTATTTCTGAATATAAAGTGCAGAGAAGAGGTGGAAAGGGAGTTATTGCAATTAAAACTGATTCAAAAACCGGAAAACTTATTGGGTGCAAGGTGGTTAGAAAAAATAATGAACTTGTCTTAATATCGAATGACGGAACTCTCATAAGAGTGTCTGTCGATAGTATAAGAAAAGTTGGTAGACAAGCAAGAGGAGTCAAAGTGATGAAATTAAGAGAAGGGGATAAAGTAAGTTCTTTAGCAAAAGTAGCAGGTGGGTAAATTTAGAATAAAATTTCAACCTTTTAATATTTTATCATTGAATTGGTCACCTAAGACTCCTTCCTTCAGGTTGGGATAGTTCACATTTTTGGATATCTTTAATCAACTTAGATTTTTTGGGAGAGATAAATTTGAGGGAATTTGAATTACTAGATCATACTGCTGATATAGGAATAAAAGCTTATGGTGAAACATTAGAAAAGTTATTTGGAAATGCTGCATCAGGGATGTTCTCCATTATAACAGATTTAGATAAAGTTAAATCATCCAGAAATTTTTATATCCAAGTCAAAGGAGAGGATGAAGAAAATCTACTAATTAAATGGCTGAATGAACTTTTATACCTTTTTGACACAGAATACTGTCTATTCAATAGATTTGATATAAAAATAAATGAAGTTTCTGATTATAATTCATACAAAGAAAAATCTTATGAACTAAAAAACAATAAAGAGTGTAAAGAAATAAAAAATAATTGTCATTGCGAGGAGTTTAATAGATTATTGTCATTGCGAGCCACCAGAGGTGGCGTGGCAATCTCTCTCGGAACAGGCTGCGCAATCTCTAATGAATCAGATAAAAAAATAAATAAATTTAATAACTCTTCAAAACACAAAGAGAATGGTGAAAATAAAAAACTATTGTTAAAAGCAGTAGCATTGGGTGAAAAGGTAGACCTAAAAAAACACCCTATAAAGATAAGCATAAAGGGTGCTACATATCACAAATTAGAAATTAAAAAAAATAAAAAATTCACAGCTTCAATATTCTTCGATGTCTAACACAGGCACAAGAATAGAACTCTTATTATAAAAAATAAGAATAATAAAAATTTGAATTATTTTTCCTTATTCAAAATATCTTCGATAATATTCTCCAAATTTCATAAAATATTTATTAGAATCATTATGAAGACCAATTATAATATTTCCTCTTCCTTGGTGGGAAAGTAAGAGTAAGGGGAAAAACTATAAGAATTTTATTTTAATTTGTTTTTTTAATAATTTATAAAGTGATGGAGAATCTGTTATGAAAAAACAATATTCATTCGAGAAATCAGTGATATTTTTCCTTATTATTACCATAGTATCAACTTTTGTCTTCGTGAACATTTCATGTGATATCTTTATTGAGAAGGTTGTGGAGAAAAAAGAGATAGAGAATACGGGATTTGAAGAAATAATTGATCTTCCTGAACCAAAAATAAAGGGTGAAATGAGTTTAGAGGAAGCAATTAAAAGTAGAAGGTCTATTAGAAGTTTTGATGAAAAAGAGCTTAATTTAGAACAGATATCTCAACTTCTCTGGGCAGCACAAGGAATAACTGATGAAAAAGGTCATAGGTCTGCCCCATCTGCGGGTGCTCTTTATCCTCTTGAAATTTATGTCGTTAAGAAAGATGGTGCATATCATTACATACCAGAGGGACACAAGTTGGAGATGATATTAAAGGAAGATATAAGGAAGAAATTAAGTGATGTATGCTTAGGACAAAAATGGGTTGAAGAAGCACCAGTTGATATAATTATTACAGTAATATATGAAAGAACAACAGTAAAGTATGGGGAAAGAGGAATTAGATATGTTCATTTAGAGGCAGGACATGCATGCCAAAATATTTTGCTCCAGTCGGTATCTTTAGGATTAGGAGCTGTACCAGTAGGTGCTTTTCATGATAGAGAAGTTCAAGAAATATTAAACTTAGAAGAAAATAATATCCCATTTTTTGTAATTCCAATAGGCTATAAGGAGTAACAAATAATATAAATTTAAAAAAATGTTAAAATTAATAAAAAGGATATTAAATGGAAAACATATATGTTTCAAATATAGAATCTAATATAGGGAATATATTTATAGCGTCGTCAGATAAAGGACTTGTAAAGGTTAGTATAGATTGCAATAAAAAAAATTTTATAAAATCCTTTATAAATCAAAACAACTTAAATATAGTTTTTGGTAATGAGGTAAATAAAGATATATTAACCCAGGTAAATACTTACTTAAAAGGGAATTTAAAAAAATTTAATATTGATATTGATAGAATAACTATTGATACAAAAGTAACTGATTTTCAAAAAAAGGTTCTTAACGTGGTTAAAAGAATTGAGTATGGTAAAGTTAAATCTTATGGTCAGATAGCAAAAGAGATAGGAAAACCAGGAGCAAGTCGAGCTGTTGGAAATGCAATTGCAAAAAACCATATTCCAATAGTCATTCCATGCCATAGAGTTGTAAAAAGTGATGGAACAATTGGAGGCTTTGGAGGCAAAGAAAAACGAGTAGGCATTAAAAGAAGATTACTGGAAATAGAAGGTCTGGAATTAAAATAAAATTTATATACTTTTGTCACATTTTGATGGTATATTAAAGGTGTGAATGTATTTTTAGAATTCTATTAAAAAGCAGGTGATAAGAATGATAAAACTTAGATATGAAGTAAATAAAATTTCCGATTACAAATGGGAAATTCCCAAGGGACAGAAAGAGGGAATGAAAGTTCCTTGCATAGTCTTTGCCAACGAAGACCTTCTTATAACGGCTGATCAGGATAATGCATTAGAACAGGTTGTAAACGTAGCTACACTTCCTGGTGTTGTGAAAGCATCATTTGCCATGCCGGATCTTCATTGGGGATACGGTTTTCCAATTGGTGGCGTTGCTGCTATGGACATGGAAACTGGCGTTATTTCACCTGGTGGTGTAGGTTTTGATATCTCATGCGGGGTAAGGATGCTTAAAACCAATTTAACAAAGGATGATATAATGCCTGTGATGGAAAAGCTCATGTATGAATTGAATAGAAATGTACCCAAAGGAGTAGGAGTTGGGGGGAAATTAAGATTGAGCAAAGATGAGCTTACAAGATTAGTAACCCAGGGTGTAGATTGGGCTATTAAAAAAGGTTATGGTTGGAGTGAGGACAAACTTTATGTAGAAGACAGGGGAAGGATGCCAGATGCAAATCCCAACAAAGTTAGCTTCAAAGCTTTAAAGAGAGGACAAAGTCAGGTAGGAACATTAGGTGCGGGAAATCATTATTTAGAGATTCAGGTTGTAGATCAAGTTTATGATGAAAAAATAGCAAAGGTTTTTGGTTTAGAAGAAGGTCAGATTACAGTTATGATACATTGTGGCTCAAGAGGATTCGGTCACCAGGTATGCTCTGATTATATTGAGGTTATGAGAAGAGTAGTTGCAAGAGAGAGGTATAAATTGCCAGATAGACAATTAGGTTGTGCCCCTATAAATAGCAAGGAAGGAAGAGATTATTATCAAGCAATGTCATGTGCAGCTAATTATGCTGTAACCAATAGACATGTTATAGGTCATTGGGTGAGAGAGTGTTTTGAGCGTATTTTTAATAAGAGTGCTGAAAAATTGGGTATGAATCTAATCTATGATGTTTCTCACAATATAGCAAAATTTGAGAAGCATAAATTTGATGATAAAGAAAAGATGTTATGTGTGCACAGGAAGGGGGCTACTCGAGCATTTGGACCAGGCCACCCCGATCTTCCAGGAAAGTATAAATCTTATGGACAGCCAGTTATAATTGGTGGAACTATGGGAACTGTCTCCTATCTACTCATTGGGACTGAAAAGAGTATGAAGGAAAGTTTTGGCTCAACATGCCATGGTGCCGGAAGAGTGATGAGTAGAGGAAAAGCGAAAAGATTATTTAGAGGAGATGCTCTAAAAAGAGAGCTTGAGTCTGGAGGGATAAAAATTATATCTGATCACATGTCAGGTTTAGCAGAAGAGGCTCCAAAAGCATACAAGGATGTAAATGAAATAGTCGATGTAACTCATAATTTTGGAATATCAACCAAAGTAGTAAGACTTAAACCACTTGGTGTTCTAAAAGGATAATTCTGGTTAAATTAATTAAAATTCAATGGATTAATATCTTTGAATTCTAATACAATAGCCTTAGAAGACAACCATAACTAATATAAGCGAATTTATATAAAATCAATTTATATTTATAGAAGTTATTCAAATTTCCTATATAATGAGAAATGAATTCTGATTGGTATTTTTATATTTTTATAATTTTTTAGAAAGGAGGAGAAATTGAATCAAGAAGAGATTAAAAAAGAAGAGGAGATAATTGAAGAAGTAAAAGAAGCTGTAGAAGGAAAAGGGGAAGAGAAGATTGAGGATGCTGTTGAAGAAGTAAAAGAAGTGGAAGAAGCTGTAGAAGAAAAAGCTGTAGGATATAAAAAAGCAGATGTATTTAAAAGATTTGTTGCTTATTTAATTGATGCGATTATATCAGGTATTGTAGCAAGTTTAATACCATTTATTGGTGGATTAGCAGCCTGTGCATATATGCTTTTACGTGATGGTCTTGATTTCACACAGAATAGAAGTATTGGGAAGATGGCTCTTAATTTAAAACCGATTGTAGTAGAAACTGGTGCTAATTGTGATTTAATGAAATCAGTAAAGAGGAATTGGCCACTTGCAGTTGGATATCTACCATCTATATTTTTTAAGAGATTTTTAATTGGAATTCCTTTTATGGGCGCTGTGAGTAGTGCTATATTTTGGGTCATATCAGTTTTATTTGGTATACCATTTCTTATTTATATCATTATTGAAGCAGTATTGATTTTCACTGATAAGAAAGGATTAAGATTAGGCGATAAGATGGCAGGAACACAGGTTGTAGAATTATAAAAATCAATAATTGCTTTAAATTAACTTTTACAGTTTATAAACAAGAAAACCAAGATGTTTCAGCACTTGGATGAATTGTATTATTTCAAGAAATGGGAGAGTAGTTACTGAATAAAACTACTCTCTCATTTATATTTATCAATTTCTGGTTTATCTCTTAATTAGTCATCTAAGATCCCTTCATTCGGGTAGGGTGAGTTCACATTATTGGTTTCATATCTTTACAAATTTTTAAAAAGATAAGATAATAACATTAAAGATGGGCTTATAGCTCAGTAGGTTAGAGCGCATCCCTGATAAGGATGAGGTCCCTGGTTCGACCCCAGGTAAGCCCACCATATTATTTTATTCTG
>JAUWOM010000063.1 GCA_030612085.1 Actinomycetes bacterium | reverse complement strand
TTTCCACCATCCCAAAGTATAATCTCAGCTTCTTTTTCTGCTCGTTTTAAAATCTCGCCATAATCTACACCTGCAAATACCACTATTCCTCTTTCAATATGGGGTTCATATTCCTCCCTCTCCTCAAAAGTGCACTCATATCTATCTAAGTCATCGTAGTTTTCAAATCTCTGACATCTCTGTTTAACTAAATCACCATATGGCATAGGATGTCTTATAACAACTACCTTTTTACCTAATTCTATAAGGATCTTACTTACTCTCCTTGAAGTCTGACTCTTTCCACTTCCAGTTCTTACTGCACATACAGAAACAACTGGTTTTTCAGACTTAATCATTGTTGAATTCGGACCAAGTAAAATAAAGTTTGCACCAACTGCAAGAGCTCTCGATGCAGAATGCATAACATGATTATGAGATACATCGCTATATGCAAAAACAACATCATCAATGTTATTCTCCTTAACTAATTTTTCAAGTTCATTTTCTGAATGGATTGGGATTCCATCTGGATAAAGATTACCCGCAAGTTCAGCAGGATATCTTCTACCATATATATCCGGTATTTGTGTAGCTGTAAATGCCACCACCCTGTAATTAAGATTATTTCGATAATAAACATTAAAATTATGAAAATCTCTTCCAGCTGCTCCCATTATTACTACTTTTTTAGGTCTCATAATCCATCTCCTTTTTTAGAATTTTTTATTTTCTTTCTCTAAAAATTATTTTAAAAAATATTTTATTAATGAGATTGCGCAGCCTGTTCCGAGTGCAACGAGGAATCTCGCTCCTTGCAATGACATATTAAAAATTTATTGTAATAACAACTGGAATCTAGCTCCTAGTAATGACAGTTCATAAAGTTTTTTTTAATTTTGTTAAATTATATTTTTAGACCGATACTTTGTTTTGCTAGTTTAATTGATTGTTGTGGATATTTATCACATAGACATCCTAGACTTGAAAAAAGATATAGATTATCTATTAAAATTTTTGCATCTTTTGATGGTAATAAAATTTGAGAAGGTAGAATCTTAGATTTAGTAATAATCTCATTAGTGGTAACATCTGATTTTATGCTTTCTAATATTCTTTTACCACCAGGGTTTCTAACCAGCACTCCTCCAGTTCCAATAACATATTTTGTAGCTGTTAAATCCTTTCCTTTAGCTACCTTTTTTCTTCCAGTTGGGCTAAATAGCTCCTTTATTTTTCCTGCATGTCTTTCAACAGCTTTTCTAGCTGCTGCTTTTCCTAAAATCTCGTAATATTTTTCCTGCTTTTTATCTTGTGGAATTTGCTTAACTTTAGATCTAAAAATACCTACATTATCAATGTCAACTTCATTAAATAATTTCTTATCAACAATCTTAATAACATTTTCAGCATTGTAAAAAACTCCTAAATCACCTTCAACTGTTCTTTTACTATGTGGTTCTGGAGAAATAGTAATCTGCTGAATTGAAGGTGAACCATCAGTTATAGAATGAACATCAGTGGTTGCTCCACCTATATCAATAACAATTAAATCTCCTATCTCATCTGCTAAAAGAGATGAAATTTTCATCACTGCTCCTGGAGTAGGTAAAATAGCTTGATCAACCATATCTCTTAATTTTTCCATTCCAGGTGCTTTTACAATATGCTCTTCAAAAACTTTTTGAATAATTTCTCTTGCTGGCTTAACATTTAATTCATCAATATTGGGATATACATTGTCAACAACATACACTTTTTTATTAGCATTTTTTAGAATATGCTCAACCTCATCAGCTGCCGCTATATTACCTGCGTAGATTATAGGTGAGAAAAGAGGTGCTTCTGAAATAAACTTGGCATTGTTAATTACAGTCTTTTTTTCACCATAATCAACTCCACCCGATAGAATGATAATATTAGGATTAAGTTTAATTAAACTATCTAAATCATATTTGGATAGAATTCCAGCTGTTACCATTTTAACTACTGCACCAGCTCCTAAGGCTGCTTCATTTGCTGCTTTGACCGTCATCTCTTTAACTAAACCATGAACACTCATTCTAAGCCCGCCAGCAGCACTACTTGAAGTATAAAAATCTGACCATAAAAGTTTTTTTATATTTAGATTGCTTTCAATCTCCTTGATAGCCTTATATAATCCTATTGTCACATCACCATCTTCGACTGTAGTTATAGATTCTCCCCTACCTAAATATAAGAGATTGTTATTACTATCAAAATTGAAAGCATTAACTTTAGTAGTTGTACTACCAATCTCTGCAACTAATATATCAATTTTCAAAACTTACTCTGTCCTATATTAAAATTAGCTATATTTATTAAGTTTATTTTATTTAATTAATCTGTGTTAATTTTTTATTCTAAAATGTATTGTTAAAAAGTTAGGTTAATACTTTTCTAAAATTTTTAATAATTAATTACAAAATAAAATTCGTGTAGGGCAACTCTCTATGGTTACATTATTAAGCAAGGCTAAAGCCTTGCCCTATATTCAATACATTTATTTTTTTAAAAATTAACTGCAAACTTATTTTTTATTAGTATATACAAAATAATAATATCTATTCTGTTATTTTTCTAATAATAAAAGATGCCACATCTATACCCTTAGTTCCTCTGCCAAAGCCAGCATCCATTCCTTCTTCTTTGGCCATCTGATCTTTTGTTTGGGTACCACCTGCAATTAAGATAACTTTATTTCTTATCCCTTTTTCTATTGCTAATTGATTAAGTCTTCTCATATTTATTCTATGAATTTCGCCATGTGTAATTATTGTACTTATTAAAATTATCTTGGCATCCACCTCTATTGCTGTATCTATTACTTTATCGATGGGTACTGATGTACCAAGGTAATAACATTTAAATCCAAATTTCTCTATACCACCATGTTTTATATCTATGATCTCTCTCATTCCCACTGAATGTTCATCCTCTCCAACTGTGGCAGCAATAACTTTTAAATCTTTCTCTCTTACAATTCTTTCTATATATTCAGGTTCTAAATTTGGAATAATCTCAGGCATTTCTATCTCTTCTAAGTCAACACTGAAAGGTACTATCCCTTTTACCTCAACATAGGTTCCTTCAGCTGGATGCATTATCTGTTTATGGATAACCTCTGGTTCCTTTAATCCAAACTTTCTTGCAATTTTAAGTGAGGCAAAATGAGATGTTTTTTCATCTACTGGTAAAAACATAGATAATACTATTACACCATCACCAGCCCACTGAACCTCTGGTTTTACTTTTTTTCCCAGTCTATATTCTTTATTTTCCTTAAGTCTTACATTTACATTATCTATTTCGTCAAGCTCATCAATGTAAGAAATTCTGTCATGAACACAAAGTGTACAGCCATATATTAAATCACACACCTTATTATCAATTTCTTTATTAACCTGTTTTTCATAAATATCCTTCTCTATTGATTGTATATTCTTAATCTGATTATTATTAATTTCCTCTATATTTTTGCTTTCTTTTATTTCTTTCTCTTTTTTGATATCTTTGCTTTCCTTTTTTAAATCTTTACCTACAATTCTCTTACCAGTTATTTTTTGAGCTAATGAAAGATTATTATATCCAAAGTGGCTGCAAACTGGAGCAAAGTAATCACTATCTCTTTTAAATATAGTTCCTGCTGCTACTCCCCCTTCTTTATATCTAATAATTCCATCATTAGCTCTTTCTGGATAACATCCTGAATCTACAAAAAAGCCCTTTTCAACTGCTTCAAAATATCCCCCAACTTTGAGTATTTCCTCTAAGAAAAGAATGGCTCTTTCTTTTATCTCCCTAACCTTTTCTTTAAGAATTCCTTCATCTTTAATTTCAATTAATTCTTTAATATCATCAAGTGCAATTAAAGACTGCTTTGCTGTATTTACACCATGTA
The DNA here is from genome assembly GCA_030612085.1 of Actinomycetes bacterium. Lineage (GTDB taxonomy): Bacteria > Actinomycetota > Humimicrobiia > JAHJRV01 > JAHJRV01 > JAHJRV01. The sequence continues at coordinate 2,479 of JAUWOM010000063.1, read as the reverse complement.
TACTGTTATAATGCCATGGAACATTTCTACCTTCATCAGGTGTAATGGTACTCTGCAGGTGTGCAGATGTTAAGCGTGATATCAAAGCGTTTAAGGTATGAGAAACTGTAACCTCTCGAGTACATGATTCCATATATCTAGTATTCATCTGAGCTCTAAAGATAAAATCCGAGAAAAAATCTCTTAAAGCCACAGCATATGGCAAATCTATTTTTATGCAAGGAGCAGGAGCTGATGTAGGAGGAACTGTTGATAGAGCAATCAAATTCTTTGGCATTCCTGCTTTAATAGAATAAGCACAGTTTATTGCATGTTGTACTAAGAGTTCCGGCATTACTTTCCATGCTTCCTTAGCAGTAGCATTAGCATTGTGAGCACCATCAATTTGAAGCATATTAGCATTAGCCATAATTTTCTTAGCCTCAGCTGCATCTACGAAGGAACGAAACATATTTATTCCTCTATATAATATGTTATATTGTGGATCCTGATGAGCTCCGTTTACACCTTCTTCGTTAAATAATACTGCTATCTCTGGTCCAGCAACTCCACTAACATAGGAATGAAAATTGATTGGTCTTCCAACTTCATCCTCAATTAAATCTAAAGCTTTTCTTGAAGCTCTTACCTGTTTCCTGGTAATTGGAACACCACCTACCCCTTCAGGTGTGCCTTCAATTAGACCATCAAAGTGGCTCTGTCCTGCTGTTCTTATAACCATTATATGATCAGCCCCATGATATGCTGCCATTCTGAATCTTCTTATATCATCCTCAAATCTTCCTGAAGCTATTTCTGATGTTATTATGCAATCTGGTTGAGGATCAATATTTTTGAAATAATGAGCTGCTGGAAGAGGTTGACTGTTTTCTAAATTTTCTGAAATTTGATTATATGTAAATGGTCCTACTAAAGTTCCCTTTGGAAGTTTCTTTCTCCAGGTCCAACCTTTCCTCCTGGGCTTGTATTTATCCAAATCATTCAAAATTTCCAAAACATCTATTTTCTTATTAGTCTTTAAGCAATACTTCTTTTTAATTTTTAAATCATCCAACTCTTATTCTCCTTTTAATCCTTTTTAAATGAAAAATTAATATTTCTTAAATTTAATGAGATTCTGATTCGTCATTGCGAGCCACTGAAGGTGGCGTGGCAATCTCAATTTGGATAAATTGTGTAATGTCATTTAGTATAAATTCATCAAATTGTAATATTTTAGATTGCTTCGTCACTAATGCTCCTCGCAATGACAATAGGATTTAAATTATCTTATTATTATTTTTTTAATTGTTTAAGCTTTAATTTTAAAAATCTCCTTGACTTTCTCTATTAATTCTCCACTTGCTAATTTTTTACCAGCTTCCTTGTAAGGAACTTTTTCTTCCATGGCTAATCTTAGAACTATATGACCAGCTCCCTTTCCTAAAATATCTAACTCTAAACACTTATCTACAATAGCCTTTGCCTGTAATGAATTAAAACCCATCCTTAAAAGTACAGACCTTTCAATTGAGGAAGATGTATATTCTTTAGCTATTTCTATCATTGGTTCTACAACTTTATTGGCTAATTCCCAGAATCTTTCCTTTAATTCCTCATCTGAGAGGTCTTTTATCTTTTCCCTTCTTATCTTAAAATCATCCTCTCTTTGCAATTTATACTCCTTTTTAAAAAATTAAACAAAATAATAGTCAGATTCCTTTTAAAAATAGAATTTGAATAAAATAATTAAGTAAATCTAATTTTCAAATTTCTTAAGCTATACTTTTTAATAGGCAAATAGTTTTAATAGTTGCTAAAACACTCTGTTGTTTTAATTATAAAATTCTATAAGTAATTATTTTTGTATAAATTCTTTGAGTAATTCTTTTATATAGTTAATATTAGTACTGGTTTCTTCTGCTAAGAAATTTATATCTTGCTCAGTTAAATCCTGTGGTTTAATTTTATTTTTTTCCAGCGTATTTTTTAAATAAGATTTTCTTATTCTATCTAAATTTACTTCTTTAGCTTTTATCTGATTTGGTTGTTCTGGAATGACTATCTTTCTACCAGGAACATTTTCTCCTGGATCACCTCTATAGATTTCTATTCCCTGTTTCTTAGCAAATGTAAGTTGGGCAGCAGGATGTTTACCTGCACCTGTATATTCAGTTTCTTGAACCACAATTATATTATCTTCTGGCATTTCCTGAGCAATATAAATTGCTGCAGCAAGTGAACAGTTCCCAGCAGGTCCTCTCTCTATACCTTCAAGTTGAGCTAACATTTCTGTAACATAAAAAACTTCTCCCTGAGTTACAGTAACATATCTGTCCATATATCTTAAAGCTCTTGCTGCATTTCGTGGAACATCAACCCTATCAGGCCATGTAGCGAAGGGAAACCCAAATCCAGTGTGTCCAGTTGTAAATGACTTCCTGTTAAAGTCTAAATCGCTAGCCATATGAAGTCCTGTTAAATCAACACTTGCAGCAAT
>JAUWOM010000070.1 GCA_030612085.1 Actinomycetes bacterium | reverse complement strand
GGGCAAATAAGTTCACAGAATTTACAAGCTTTACAATTAGATATATCTATAACCTTAACTGGATAATAACCCAATGAGTTTAATTCTGATGAGAATTCCAGTACACCTTCTGGACAGAATTCAATGCAAAGACCACATCCTTTACACTTATCCTTTTTATTTTCAAATTTCACCATATTAACACCTCAGTTAATCTTTGATAAGTATATTAATTTATACTAAGCTTTAACGACCTGCTCTAATTTTTGAGCCATCAATTGTAGATAGTATCTCCAAATTTCTTATTTTTGCTATTCTTTCCTCAGCCATTCTATCTGCTGCTATATAGGTTGGAATATCGTCCCTTTTTGAAATCTCAATAACCTTCTTCACATTATCATAAATCTTTAAAACCATATCTGTAGCTCTCTCTTCACTATATTCAGTAAGTTCATTATATACATTAATTAAACCACCAGCATTTATTACATAATCTGGGGCATACAATATTCCCATTTCATGAACCTTATCTCCATGTCTTGTTTCAGCAAGTTGATTGTTGGCAGCTCCTGCAATTATTGAACATTTTAATTGTGGAATTGTGTCATCATTTATTATTGCACCAACTGCATTTGGTGAAAAAATGTCACAATCAATAGAATAAATATCATATTCACCCACTGCCTTTGCAGCAAACTCTTTTTTGACCCTATCAATTCTATCCTGATGATGACCAGAAACTATTAATTTTGCTCCTTCCTTGTGAAGAAATTTACATAGATGATAACCGACATTTCCTACTCCCTGAACTGCTATTTTCTTTCCCTCAAGTGATGTACTTCCAAAAACCTCTTTAACACATGCTTTAATTCCCTGAACTGTACCCAAAGCAGTAAATAGTGAAGGGTCTCCACTTCCTCCATGAGATTTGCTTACACCTGTCACAAATGGAGTTTCCTGTAAGACAATCTCCATATCTTCTACACTTGTCCCCATATCCTCAGCAGTTATATATCTACCATTCAGTGAATTAACAAACCTACCATATGATCTCCAGAACTCCTCACTTTTGTCTTTTTTGGGATCTGCAATAATAACTGCTTTTCCACCTCCTAAACTTAGTCCAGTTGCTGCAGCTTTATAAGTCATTCCTCGACCCAATCTAAGGCAATCAATAATAGCATCCTCTTCAGTAGGATACATTCTCATTCTACATCCACCTAATGCTGCTCCCAGTGTTGTGTCGTGGATAACAATTATTGCTTTTAGATTGACTGATGGATCATAGCAAAATACAATTTGTTCATAATCATTTTTTGCCATTTTTTCAAAGATTTCCATTATCTCTCCTTTCTTTTTTAATTTCTATTTAATTATAAATTTACTAGATTGGTGAATTATTAATTAAATTGAAATTTATTATATCTATAAATTATTAAGGATATTGATTACCCATTAAATTTTTTTAAAGATCAGCTTTTACAGAAATTATGACACAGTCTCAAATTGAAAAACATTAATAGGATTAATCTTTATTAAATTTATAAATTATCATTACAAAATAAAAAACTCTTGCAATTCACCCCTATAATGCTTTATAGGAAAAAATGCAAAAGCTTTTGAAATAAAAACTCATTTTTATAGATAAATAAGATATTAATAATTGTTATCCTCCATGTATGGAAAATAAATGTTAGTGAAATGCATAATTATATTATAATTACTAAAAGTATATGTCAAGAAACATAAACAAAATGATTTCAAATTCAATTATTACATTTTTTAATTAAGGAAGGTATTTTTTGAAAAAATGGATTATTGTTTTTCTGATTATTGATTTATTGCTTGTTGGTATCTTTTGTTTTCTCTACTTTAACAACTTACTAACAAGCCCTCCAAGAATAATAAATAGTTTATTCAATATAAAATTTTTCAATAATCTAAAAGAAAATTTTAAAAATTTTTCTTCAAAACTAAGTTCTTCAATTTCAAATTTATACAATAATATATTTAAAAACAAAGAAGAACCTGCGTCTGAAGTTAAGAATCCAAAAGAAGAAGTGGCAAAAGAAAACCAAAGTACAGAAGAAGAAAAGAAACAAATTGAGAGTAAAGTTATAAACAAAAAAGAGATTGAATTAGAAAAAATCTGGAAATACCATTATGGAAATTATTTTTGCATTTTTGGATTTCTTAAAAATATGAGCAGCAATTATGTAGCAACAAATGTCGGTTTGTCTTGCAGTTTTTATGATTCAGAGAGATCTACTGTTTTAAAAACATCAGAATCTGTAAAACTTCAATATATTCTTCCTGAACAATCAGCTCCATTTTCTTTGATTACTGAAATAAGTAACGATATACATTTTGAATCTTATGAGATAGATACAATAAGATGTTCCTGGATTCCATTTGATATTGAAGATACTTTTGAATTTGATGTTTCAAATATAGATTTAACTTACTATAATTCACATAATTTGGCTAAAGGTTTTGTTAAGAACATTTCAAAAAAGGATCTTGATAGTGCAAAAATTTTAGTTGCATTTTATGATGATAAGGAAAAGATAATTGCAGTAGGTTCAGATTATTTAGTAAATTTGAAAGTTGGCGAAAATATACCCTTTATAGTTGATACAGAAAATCTTCCTTACATACAGAAAAAAGCTAAAAATATAGAGGTATTTTTGTTTCCACAATTTGATGAAATTTAAATTATTTTTCACCACTAACTATTCCTTATTATAGTGAAAGGACATGTATAGATAAGTGATAATAATTATTTAATTTTTATTCACTTGCTTATTTGCCGGGAAAGCGGAAATGTCCTACTACTAACCATTTTTGAAGTACATCCTCTTCAACTGTATAACCTGGTTTTAAATAGTTATGTATGACATAAGGAATATTTTCTTTATTAGGTCTGTCAGATAGTATTCCACAATGATCAACAATTCCATTCCTATTTACATCCCAAAAAACTATGTCTCCAGGAAGCCATTGAAATAAATTTTTGGGGTTTTTTGGATCTATGTCTATAATCAAAGATTGAGCATTTCTTTTAAAAAAATATATCAGATTCTCCGGTCTCCTATAGTCAATATTTGGATCTGCTGCTTTTACTTCCCATAGCTCCCAAGGGTATTCCCCAAAATTATCTTTTATATCTTTATCAACTAACATTCTTAAGTCATAACCAGTATTAGTAAATGCTCTCGCTATAATATCTGTGCAAATTGCCTTATCTGGAGGAGGATCACCTCCTTCAAAATAATTAATAGATCCTTCGGCAGTGATGTTTTTGGCTTTTCTTTCAAGTTCGAGTTTTGCTCCCTGAAGTATATCCTCCTGATCATTTATCCCATCACTATCTGCATCTGTTACTATATTTGCAATACTGATATCAACTTTTTTTATCTTAGGTAATTGATGAATGAGAGCTATGGGGAGTTCCTCTTCTTTAAAAAGCTTGATCTGACTTTGTCTTAAAATTATTAAAAGTATTAAAACAAGAATTAATATGACAATTGTAAAAAATGTCCTTCTTCTTGCTTTTTCTTTTTTTCTATATCTATGATAACTTTCCAATTAAGTATTACCTAAAGTTATTTTTATAGTTTATAATAGATTTTTCTTTTCTTTTTAGCTTTATTTATCTTTCTTTCCACCATTACATTAGCAGCTTTGTGAGTAGGTATATCCTCATCTTTGCTTATACTAAATATTTTAAGTAGGATATTGTATATGTTATCTACCTTTTCACGTGCTTTTTCATACTCATAGCTAGTAAATGTTTGAGCTGCTGCAATTACACCCCCTGCATTTATCACATAATCCGGGGCATATAAGATATTTCTTTTATATAGTTTAATGTCGTGTTCTTTTTCATTAAGAAGCACATTATTTGCTCCACCAGCAACAATCTTGCACTTCAATTTTGGAATTGTATTGTTATTCAAAATTGCTCCAACTGCATTTGGTGAAAAAACATCACACTGAACTGAATATATTTCCTCAACACCTACCTCTTTTGCGTTAAACTCCTTTATAACTCTATCAATTTTATCTCTGTGGTGTCCTGATACAAGTAACTTTGCTCCTTCCTCTGACAAATAGTTACATAGATTGTAACCAACTTTACCTAACCCCTGAACAGCTATTACTCTTTTATCTAATGACTCATTACCATAAACTTGTTTTAAACACGCTTTAATACCCACATAAACTCCATAGGCAGTATTCAGTGAAATATCATCAGAAGAAGTAAACTTCTCCTCCCAAGTGATAACATAGGGTGTATATTTCTTTGCGTGTTTAAAATCATCCAAATCAGTTCCCATATCAGGACCAGTGGTAAATCTTCCTTGTAAGGTTTGTACAAATCTCCCAAAAGACTCCATTAACTTAGGAGTTTTATCAATTGATGGGTCACCGATTATTATTGCTTTTCCTCCACCATAAGGTAAATCTGCTGCAGCATTTTTATAAGTCATTCCCCTAGAAAGTCTCAACACATCTATTACAGCATCAGCTTCAGATGAGTATTTTCTCATTCTACAACCTCCCAGAGCAGGTCCTAATACTGTATTATGTATTGCAATAATAGCTTTTAACTCTACTTCGGGATCTGTGTTGAATATAACCTGTTCATGACCGTATTTTTCAAAGAGATTAAAATATTCCACCTAAAACTCCTTTCTTTTAGATTTACAGGTAATTCTTGATATTTAAAAAATAATTAAATTTTTAATATATTCTTATTATTGTTTTTTAACAACTTTATCTATATTAAATTTAGACATTAATTCTTCAATCAGTCTTTTCTGCTCAGCTTTATCTAAAATTTTCTTTATTTCTGCTTTCTTCCTGCGAATATATTTTCTTGTTCCTTTGCTAAGTCTTTTCGTATTTCTCATAACTACCCAACTTTCAAATTAAATATTTCTATTATTTTACTCTTTTTTAAAGTGTACGCATACTAAGATAGTTTTATTAGATGTCTTGTGTATAATTATATAGTTTAATTAACTACACTGTGCTATGTGAATATAGACGAATATAGCTCTTGTGAAATTCTTAATCATAAAGCATTTTAATATCTCTATCTAAAATCCCCATAACTATGACATCCCAGTATTTTTCATTATAGTAGTGTCCTTCTCTTAACAAACCTTCCTTTTTAAAACCGCATTTTTCATAGGTTCTAATAGCTCTGGGATTATATTCATAAACATGTAAATTTATTTTATGTAATCTCAATTTCTCTACTGCATATTTTAATATAGTTTTTATAGCATCCGTTCCATATCCCTTATTCCAGTCTTCTATATCACCTATAATTATACCCAACATACAATTTTTATCTCTCCAATTTATTCTGTGTAATCCTATATTCCCAATATGTTTACCGTTCTCTTTTTCTATGGCAAAAATATAATCATTTGGAGAACTCTGCATGGTCTTTAACCATCTTGTCTCTTGTACTAAACCAATATTAATTAAATCAAAATCCAAATATTTTGTAACCCCTCTGTCTCTGAGCCATACTAAACATCTGGGAAGATCTTCTTCACACAAATCCCGTAATTTTACTTTTTTCCCCTCTAATATTTTCCATGCTCTTGCCATTTTTTTCCTACTAATTTTTAGTATATATCTTCTTTTTATTATTCATAATTTTATGTATTCATCCCTAATATAGAAATATCTGTCTTATGTTACTTTATTTTTTAACTAAATTATTCATTAATAGCTATTTTATAATACAGGAATAAATTTTGAAATATTTACGAATTAATTTAACTGTATTAAATAGATGCGTGGTTTATTCTTTA